>DATAOG010000411.1:0-2198 GCA_036265855.1 Geminicoccaceae bacterium
ATCGGGCCCGAGCCGGACGTCGGCGGCGATCCGAGGCTCGCCCGAGACATCGATCCGGGGCGTGTGGAACGCGGTCTCGAGGTCGAGACCGCCGTCGATCAGCATCAACGCGATCTGCAGCACGGCCGGCAGGATCTTGCGCCCGCCCGAGGCGCCGAGCGCGAACCAGGGCGCACCGTCTCGGGCGGCGATCACCGGACACATGTTGGCGAGCGGCCGCTTGCCCGGCGCCATCGAGTTCGGTCGGCCCGGGCGCGGGTCGAACCACATGATGCCGTTGTTGAGCAGGATGCCGGTCTGGGGCGACACGATCTTGCTGCCGAACACCGAGAGCAGCGTCTGGGTCAGGCTCACCATCGTGCCGGCGCGGTCGACGACCGCGAGGTGGGTCGTGCAGGCGGGATCGCGGCTGTCCGGCGCGTCGCCCATGGTCGCGAGCCGGTGCTCGTAGGCGGCAAGCAGCGCCGAGGCGAAGCCGCAATAGGCCTGCGCTTCCGGCCGGCCGGACGGGATCCTGCCTTCGATCAGCGCGACCGCGTGCGCGAGCGTCGGTCCGGCGCTGAGGCCGGGCGGCGCCTGCAGCAGCGCGCCGCCGTGCGCGATCGCGAGCGGGTCGATGATGCGGGCGCGGTAGCCGGCAAGATCGTCCGCCGTCAGTACGCCGCCGGCCGCCGCCACGTCCTCGATCAGGAGCGCGGCGAGCTCGCCCCTCAAAAGGTCGAAAGGCCCAACCTCCGCGATCCGCTGCAGGGTCTGCTCGAGCCGGCCCAGCGGCAGATGTGCGGTGCTGCCATCCGGGTCGGGCGCGGGCGGCAGGCCGTCCGGCAGATAGATCGCGCGCGCGGCCTCGAACCGGCAGAGATCGCGCGCCGCGAAGGCGATCCTGAGCCCGGTATGCCAGTCGACCGGCAGACCTGCCCGGGCGAGCGCGATCGCAGGCGCTGCGAGCTCCGCCCAGGACAGGCTGGCATGCCGCTCGAAGGCGAGCGCGAGGCCGGCCGCCTGGCCAGGAACGGCGATCGCGAGCGGCCCGAAGACGTTGCGCCCGTCCTGCACCGCGGGCCAGCCGAACAGGTCCTTATCCTGACCGCCGGCGAGCGGATAATCGGCCGGGTCCAGCGCCCCGGGAGCTCTCATGCCGAAGTCGATCAGCTCCGCCGGGCGGCCGTCGGCGGGCGCGATCATCATCAGGCCGCCGCCGCCCAGCCCGCTCATCCAGGGCTCGAGCACGGCGAGCGCGAGCGAGGTCGCGAGCGCCGCATCGACCGCATTGCCGCCGGCATCGAGAACCTCGGCGCCGATCTCGGCGGCTGTCCGATGCTGCGCTGCGACCACTCCGCCGGAACCAGACGTGGCGCGCTTGCGCGCTTCCCAGAATGCTGCTGCTTGCTTCGCCATGCGCGCCTGCCCTCGCGTAGCCCAGCGCTCACCGCGCCGCTCCCAGCTTGGCAGAATGCGCCCGACCGCCGTCCACGGCAACCGCGAGCGCGGCAGCGCCAACATCGGCGTCGTCTGACTGCAGCTGCGCGCTCCCCGAGCGCCGGTCGATCGTGCGTCTGCAGGCCGACGTGGCCCTTCAGGCTGCCCGGAACTCCGCCGGGAGATTGGCGTGAAAGTCGCTGCCAGCCGTGGTCGGCGCGACGTGGCCGGCGCGGATCACGAAGTCGCCGAAGCGCTCGCCGGTCAGGCGCTCCTTGGCGTAGCTCAGGATCAGCGGCGTCAGCGCGGCCACGATCTCGTCGTGGCCGACATCCCTGCGGTAGAGCTTGTTCAGCCGCGAGCCGTCGAAGGCGGCGCCGAGATAGAGGTTGTAGACGCCGGGCGCCCGACCGACCAGGCCGATCTCGGCGAGATAGGGCCGGGCGCAGCCGTTCGGGCAGCCGGTCATCCGGATCACGATCTCGTCGTCGCGCAGGCCCGCCTGCTCGATCACGCCCTCGAGCGCCTGCACGAGGTCCGGGAGGTAGCGCTCGCTCTCGGCGAGCGCGAGGCCGCAGGTCGGCAGCGCGACGCAGGCCATCGAGTTGAGCCTGAGCCCGGTGAGCTCGTTGGACAGGCCGAACTCGCGCAGCAGCCGCTCGATCCGCGCCTTCTGCCGGGCCGGCACTCGCGCGATCACGAGGTTCTGGTTTGCGGTCAGGCGGAAATCGCCCCGATGCACGCCGGCGATCGTGCGCAGGCCGGTCTTGATTAGCTGG
>DATAOG010000412.1:0-5280 GCA_036265855.1 Geminicoccaceae bacterium
GGCTCCAGACTGCCGCTCGGACCGCGATCGTGATAGACCACGCGGCGCCGGTCCTGCTCGATGACCAGATAATGCCGGATTGAGCCGATGCCGGAGTAGAAGTCGACCTTGTCGTTGACATCGGCGAGTCGGGTCGACTTCGAGGCGACCTCCACGACGATTACTGGGTCGGGGACCAGGTAGGCGCCCTCGTCGATCGCGCCGGCACAGGTCACGACCACGTCGGGGACCCGACACTCCCCACCCTCCATACCGACAGCTACGCCCGGACCGGCATCGTAAACCCGGCAACGCAGATCCGCCGAACGCACGGCGCGCCTCAGCGCCGCGCTGGCGTTCTGCTGGATTTGCGCATGCCGGATGTTGGTCGGGGCCATCAGCCGAACCGGGCGGCCGCCGAGCAGCTCATAGCGGCTGTTGTCGGCGACCTCCGCGCGCCAGGCGAGGAACTCCCCGACCGTCATGCGGGCTTCGTCGCGTGCCGAGGCCGTGCTCATGGTCCGATCACAGTAGCACAACCGACAAATGCCTCGAAGTACGGTTCGTGACGGCTATGGCCTGTCGAAAGCAGTCGATGACCGGAACCGCACCGACACTCGCCCGAGCACGCCGAAGTCGCCGGTCGCGATCTGACCGGGTTCGAGGATCACGAGGCCGGTCGTGCTGCCGGTGGTGACGATCTGGCCGGCCGGCAGCGTGCGCCCGCGCGCGGTGTAGCGGTTGACGAACCAGGCCAGCGAATTCAGCGGGTGGCCGAGCGCGAGCGCACCGGTGCCGGTGGCCTTGGCCCGGCCGTCGATCTCGAGCCGCACCTCGTGGGCCGCCAGATCGAGGCTCTGCCAGTCGAAGCTCGGCGCGCCGAGCACGAGCGCGCCGTTGAGGCCGCAGTCGGCGACCGCCGAGGGGGCGCCATGCCGGCTCGGATGGTCGAGGCGCGGGCTCACGACCTCGATCGCCGGCACCGGCGCGCTCACCCGCTCGGCCGCCTCATCGGGCTCGTAAGGGCGCTCGCGCGGCTCGAAATCGGCCGCCAGCTGGAACGCGAACTCGCATTCGATGCCCCGCATCGGGAAATCGGCGGCCGGCAGCTCGGCCGGCGAGGCGAAGACGAGCGGCGCCAGGATGGGGCCGTAGAACGGCTCGCCGACCCCGAACAGGCGCTGGCTCGCCAGGGCGGTGGCGCCGATCTTCCAGCCGGCGACCGGCTGCCCGAAGCTCGCGACGAACGCCTCCTGGATGGCATAGCCCTCCTCCAGGGTCGCCGGCCGGCAATTCTCGGGCAGGCCCGCGAGCGGCACCCGGCTTTGCCGCGCCTCAACCAGGGCCGCGACCGCAGCCCGGACCGCGCTCGGTGTCATCGTCTGGCTCTTCCCCAATGCGCAGGCTCAAACTTCACGAGCAAAGCACCAAAGCCCATAGGATCGTGACGAGCAAGGCCGTCAGGAGAGCCACCATGATGACCGTGCCCTGCCAGAGGGCATTGACGAGATCGAGCAAAGTTGAAGCACTTTCCAGCGCCCTTTGTCGGACTGTTTCATGAACACCGCCCTCGCAGGCGAGCCGACCGATTAGGAAGAGACTGGCCGGCGCTCGCGGCGAGTCACGCTACGCACAGCGCGCTCGGGTGCCACCCAGCGTGGGCGGCTGCGGTGATACGCAATCAGCCGCCGACCGCCTGCAGCATCGCCTGGGCGATCGCGATCTCGCGCTCGGCGCGGGCGCGCTGGGCGTCATCCGTGGCCTCGCGCAGATCGTCCTCGGCATCGGACAGCCGCTGGCGGGCCCCCCCGGCCTCGATCTCCTGGACCGGCATCGCCTCCTCGGCGAGCACGGTGCAGCCGCGCTCGTTGACCTCGGCGAAGCCGCCGGCGACGAAGATCCGCCGGGTCACCTGGTTGCCCTCCCAGGTCTCGAGCACGCCCGGCCGCAGCAGCGACATCAACAGGCTGTGGCCGGGCAGGACGCCGAAATCGCCGGCCTCGCCCGGCGCCACCACCATGTCGACCAGGGCGCTCGCCAGCAGCCGCTCGGGCGCCACCAGCTCGAACTCGACCTTGGCCGCGGAAGCGGTTCCGACCTCGGCCACGCGCCCGCCTCCTCAGTCCTCGGCGGCCATGCGCTTGGCCTTGTCGACCGCCTCCTCGATGCCGCCGACCATGTAGAACGCGGCCTCGGGCAGGTCGTCGTAGTCGCCGGCGCAGATCGCCTTGAAGCCGGCGATCGTGTCCTGGAGGCTGACCAGCTTGCCGGGCGAGCCCGTGAACACCTCGGCGACGTGGAACGGCTGCGACAGGAAGCGCTGCAGCTTGCGCGCCCGGGCGACCACGAGCTTGTCCTCCTCCGAGAGCTCGTCCATGCCCAGGATCGCGATGATGTCCTGGAGCGCCTTGTAGCGCTGCAGGGTCGCCTGGACCTCGCGCGCGGTCGCGTAGTGCTCCTCGCCGACCACCGAGGGCGTGAGGATGCGCGAGGTCGAATCGAGCGGGTCGACCGCCGGATAGATGCCGAGCTCGGCGATCGAGCGCGACAGCACGGTGGTCGCGTCCAGATGCGAGAACGCGGTCGCCGGCGCCGGGTCGGTCAGATCGTCGGCAGGCACGTAGATCGCCTGGACCGAGGTGATCGAGCCCTTGGTGGTCGAGGTGATCCGCTCCTGGAGCGCGCCCATGTCGGTGCCGAGGGTCGGCTGATAGCCGACCGCCGAGGGAATCCGGCCGAGCAGCGCCGAGACCTCGGACCCGGCCTGGGTGAACCGGAAGATGTTGTCGATGAACAGGAGCACGTCCTGGCCCTCGGTGTCGCGGAAATGCTCGGCGACGGTCAGGCCCGAGAGCCCGACCCGGGCCCGGGCGCCGGGCGGCTCGTTCATCTGGCCATAGATCAGCGCGACCTTGGACTTGGCCAGATCCTCGAGGTCGATGACCCCGGACTCGATCATCTCGTGATAGAGGTCGTTGCCCTCGCGGGTGCGCTCGCCGACGCCGGCGAACACCGAAAAGCCGCCGTGCGCCTTGGCGATGTTGTTGATCAGCTCCATGATGATCACGGTCTTGCCGACGCCGGCGCCGCCGAACAGGCCGATCTTGCCGCCCTTGGGGTAGGGCGTGAGCAGATCGACGACCTTGATCCCGGTGGTCAGGATCTCGGTCTCGGTCGACTGGTCGATCAGGGGCGGCGCCGGCTGGTGGATCGGCACCTTGATCTTGGCCTCGATCGGCCCGCGCTCGTCGACCGGCTCGCCGATCACGTTCAGGATCCGGCCCAGCGTCTCACGCCCGACCGGCATCGCGATCGGCTCGCCGGTGTCGATCACCTCCTGGCCGCGGATCAGACCGTCGGTGCCGTCCATCGCGATCGTGCGCACGGTCGATTCGCCCAGGTGCTGCGCCACCTCGAGCACGAGCCTGCGGCCGTGATTGTCGGTATGCAGCGCGTTCAGGATCGCCGGCAGGCCGCCGTCGAACTGGACGTCGACGACCGCACCCATCACCTGCGTGACCCGGCCGGTCTGGATGTTCTCTCGGCTGACATCGTTCATCTTGGTTCCTCGGCTCGCAGCGGTCCGGCGGGCGCCTCACAGCGCCTCGGCGCCGGAGACGATCTCGATCAGCTCCTTGGTGATCTGCGCCTGGCGGGTGCGGTTGTAGGACAGGGTCAGGCGATCGATCATGTCGCCGGCGTTGCGGGTCGCGTTGTCCATCGCGGTCATGCGCGCCCCCTGCTCGCTGGCCGCGTTCTCGACCAGCGCACCATAGATCTGGACCGCGAGGTTGCGCGGCAGGAGCTCCTTGAGGATCGCCTCCTCGTCGGGCTCGAACTCGTAGACCGCCCGCACCTCGCCGGCTTCGCCCACAGGAGTCTCTTCCATCGCGGCCGCCTGGACCGGAACCAGCTGCTGCAGGGTCAGAACCTGGGTGATCGCCGAGCGGAAGCGGTTGAACGCGATCGTGCAGACGTCGAACTCGCCGGCCTCGTACATGCCGCGGATCCGCTCGGCGATCTGGACCGCTTCGGCGTACTCGAGGCGCCGCCGGCCGACGCCTTCGATCGTGCCGACGATCGTGTCGCCGAGCTCGCGTCGCAGCATGTCGCGCCCCTTGCGCCCGACGCACAGCACCTTGACCTGCTTGCCGCGCTCACGCAACTCCCGGATCCGCTGCCGCGCGCCGCGCACGATCGAGCTGTTGAAGCCGCCGCACAAGCCCCGGTCGGCGGTCGCGACCACGAGCAGATGGACCTCGTCTTGCCCGGTGCCCGCGAGCAACGGCGGCGCGCCCGCCGGGTCGGCGACGCTGGCCGCGAGATTGGCCAGCATCAGCGCCATGCGCTCGGCGAACGGCCGCGCCGCCTCGGCCTGCTCCTGCGCCCGCTTGAACTTGGAGGCGGCGACCAGCTTCATGGCGCTCGTGATCTTCTGCGTCTGCTTGACGCTGCGGATCCGCGTGCGCAGGTCCTTGAGGCTGGGCATCGCTCAGCGGGGCTCGCAGCCGGGCTCAGACCGCGAACGCCTGGCTGTAGCCGTCAAGCAGCCGCTTGAGCTGGCCCTCGGTGTCCTGGCTGAGCGCGCCTGTCTCACGGATCGCCTTCAGGATCTCCTGGCCGTTCGCCTCCAGTTCGCTGATCAGGCCCTCCTCGTAGCGCGTCACCTGGGCGACCGGGATCCGGTCGAGATAGCCGTTGACGCCGGCATAGATGACGCAGACCTGGCGCTCGACCGGCATCGGCACGTACTGGTCCTGCTTGAGGACCTCGGTCAGCCTGGCGCCGCGGTTCAGCAGGCGCTGGGTGGCGGCGTCGAGGTCGGAGGCGAACTGGGAGAACGCCGCCATCTCGCGGTACTGCGCGAGCTCGAGCTTGATCCGGCCGGCGACCTGCTTCATCGCCTTGACCTGGGCGGCCGAGCCGACCCGCGACACCGACAGGCCGACGTTCACCGCCGGCCGGATGCCCTGATAGAACAGGTCGGTCTCGAGGAAGATCTGACCGTCGGTGATCGAGATCACGTTGGTCGGGATGTAGGCCGAGACGTCGTTCGCCTGGGTCTCGACCACCGGCAATGCGGTCAGCGAGCCGCTGCCATGCTCCTCGCTCATTTTGGCGGCACGCTCGAGCAGGCGCGAATGCAGATAGAACACGTCGCCCGGATAGGCTTCGCGTCCGGGCGGGCGGCGAAGCAGCAGCGACATCTGACGATAGGCGACGGCCTGCTTGGAGAGATCGTCGTAGAAGATGACCGCGGCCATGCCGTTGTCGCGGAAGAACTCGCCCATGGCGCAGCCT
>DATAOG010000413.1:0-5867 GCA_036265855.1 Geminicoccaceae bacterium
CCTCGCACAGCCACTGCGCCAGCACCGAGAGCCGGCCGTAGGCGCGACCGCCCGGCGGCGCGCGCAGGCGGAGCGCGACCTCGCGCTGGAACATCAGCGTCAGGCGCTCGATCCGCTCGAGCTCGCCAAGCCAGCGCAGCAATAGCGCCGTCGCGACGTTGTAGGGCAGGTTGGCGACCACGCTGACCGGCCCGGCGCCGAGTCCGGCGAGGTCGACCTCGCGGGCGTCGGCCTCGACCAGCTCCAGCCGGCCCTCGGCGGCCCGGGCCAGCTCCTGCAGCGCCTCGATGCAGCGCGGGTCGCGCTCGATCGCAATCACCCGGGCAGCACCCGCCTCGAGCAGGGCCCGGGTCAGGCCGCCGGGGCCGGGTCCGACCTCGAGCACCGTCCGGCCGCGCAGATCGCCCGCGGCGGCCGCGATCCGGCGCAGGAGCTGCGGATCGAGCAGGAAGTGCTGGCCGAGCCGCTTGTCGGCACGCAGCTGGAAGCGGTCGATGAGGGTCCGGAGCGGCGCCGGGCGGTCCACCTCGCGCGGCTGCACGCCGGTCAGATCCGGACGTCGATGAAGGCCTGCTTGCGCAGGTCGCGCAGATAGCGGCGCGCCAAAAGATCGGTCCGCTCCTGCTCGAGCCGCTTGGCGATCTGGTCGCGCTCCGGCGTCACGCCCTGGCCGTCGCGCCGCTCGCAGACCATCAGCAGGTGGATGCCGGACGGGCCCTGCAGCGGCGTGCTGACCTCGCCGACCTGGAGCCCGAGCACCGCCTTGCCGAGCTCCGGCGGCAGATCGCCGACCTTGAGCCAGCCGAGGTCGCCCGAAGCCGGAGCTTTGAGCTCGGCGGCCGCCGCGGCCATCGCCGGGCAGTCGGTCAGGCGCCCGCGCAGCCCGGCGGCGCGGTTGCGCGCCTGGTCATCGGCAACCGTGCTGCCGTCGGTCGGGAACAGGATCTGGCTGAGCTTGACCTCGACCGCGGCCCGGCTGGAATCGAGCGCCGGGGCGGCGATCCGCTGGTCGCGCAGCCAGAAGATGTGATAGCCGACCGGCGAGCTCAGCGGATCCGAGATGTCGCCCGGGCGCATCCGGTCAAGCGCGGCCAGCAGGTCGGGCGGGATCGCGGCCGCGCTGACCCAGCCGAGGTCGCCGCCGCGCTCGGCGCTGGCCGCGGCCGATACCTGATGCGCGAGGGAGTCGAAGTTGGCGCCCTCGCGCAGCGTCTGGGTCAGGCGTTGGGCATCCTGGGCGACCTTGTCGGCCTGGGCCGGGTTGTCGACCGGCAGCACGATCTCGGACAGCAGATATTCCGGCTGGCCCTGGCTTTCGCGCGCCTCCTGGACCGCGAGGTCGAGCTGATCGACCGTGACCGTGACGTTGGGCTTGATGGCCCGGTTGACCACCTTGAGCCAGGCGATCTGGGCGCGGACCTGGCGGACCAGGGTGTCGAGATTGACGCCGTTGCGGACCAGGAAGCCCTTCATCTGGTCGACGGTGAGCTTGTTGCGCTTGGCGATGTTGTTCAGCGCATTGTCGATCTCGGCCTGATCGACCTGAAGGTTCAGCCGCTTGGCCTCCTGGAGCTGCAGGCTTTCCTCGATCAGGCCCCGCAGCACCTGCGGGGCAAGCCGCATCCGCGCCTGCTCGCTGTCGCGGATGCCGCTGGTCAGCATGACCAGCTGCAGGCGTTCGTTCAGGTCGCGGACGCTCACCACCTCGTCGTTGACGACCGCCGCGATCCGTTGCTCGTCGGCCGGCCACGCGCGCTCGCCGGGCAGGAGCAGCGCCGCCAGCACCAGCCAGCCGATGATCGAAAGGCGCTGCACGGACATCACCAGACCTCGACGTCATCCACCCCCGAGCGGCCCCAGCAGGCCGCTGCCGGTGGACACCTCACCAAGGTTCTTCAGGATGAACCGAACCGAGAGCGTCGTGCTCGAGCCGGCGTCCGCCTGCTCGGTGTTCTGGCGCTCGAGGCCGGCCACGATCGTGAGACACGGGTGACGGTAGACCAAGCCGAACTTGTACCAGATGTTCCGATCCTCATCCAGGTTGCGCCGAGTCTCGGCGCGAAACGAAAGCGAGGGCAGGATCCCGAGCGAGACGCCCGCGGTGACCTCCTCGCGGCTGGTGCTGTCGTTGATCGCCGGATCGTTCGCGAGCGAGATGTAGTCGACGTTGAAGCGGACGCGCCTTGGCCCGAACACCGCGCCGACCTCGTTCTGCGTCGGCGTCAGGGTCGGCTGGTCGAGCCGGAAGCGATAGCGGACCCGGAACGACTCGGCGGGTGTGAGGTCGATCCGGCCCCAGTAGTCGGACTGCGACTGGTCGATGCCGGTGGACGGGTCGAACTCGGAATGCTCGCCGCTGATCCGGTAGCTCTGGCCGAACAGCCCGCTCAGCAGCTCGCCGGAACCGCCGTAGGCGCCGAACCGCAGGCCATAGGTGATCCGGGCGCCGCCCTCGACCTCGTCGATGCCGGCGAACCGGTTCGGATCGAACAGGTTGCTGTCGTCGACCTGCAGGTCCTGGCTGTCCTCGTTGGGGATCTTGTTGCTGTTCGGGTTGTCGAGCGTCCAGGTGAAGCTCGCGATCGGCTCGATCATCGGCGTCACGCCGAGCGTGTTGCCGATCCAAGGCCAGCCCCAGTCGGCGGTCAGCCGCGGCAGCAGGCGGCCCGCCGTGCCGTTGCCGCCGCTCGAGCCCAGGGTCTCCGGATCGCCGTCGGTCCAATAGCCGTCGCTCTGCAGGCTCAGCCGGAGGCGATACTGGTCGCCGAGCGGGCTCGCCCAGGGCACCTGCCAGCCGCCGGTGGTCGACAGCCGCCGGGTGTCCAGGCCCTTGATGCGGGTCAGCGTCAAGAGGCTGCTGTCGAGCGTGAACTGCGAGCCCCAGCGCCAGGGCGCGCTCCTCAGCGCGGTCTCGGCCCACGGCACCGCGAACGGGATCTGGTCCTGGTGATCGGTCTGGCGCAAGCCTTGGAACGCGTAGCCATTCAGGGCCGCATAGTTGCGGTCCCAGACCTTCTCGGTGAACAGGCGGTTGGTCAACACGTTGTCGTTACTGAACTTGTACCGCCGCAGATAGGTGTTGTCGGTGGTCACCGCGAGGTCGTAGCCCCAGCGCGCGTCGTCGGTCAAATTAAAGGTGCCGTCACCTTCGAGGTGGCCGCGGAAAGCCTTGTTGGTCGGGTTCGGGTTGCTGTTGCTGCCGGCCTCGGTGGCGTAGGTTGCGCTGCCCCCCAGGGTATACTTGCCGCTCGGCAGCAGGTGCCGATAGTCCAGCGCCAGGACCGGGTACTCCCGGCTCGTGAAAATCGGCGAGAACGTCAGGTCGTAGTTGGGCGCGAGCGCGAAATAGTAAGGCGTCTGGGCGAGCAGGCCGAGATTGCTGTCATTGCCGTAGCTCGGAGCGAGGAAGCCGGACTTGCGCTCGACCGTGGGGTCGGGGTGCGACAGATAGGGCGTGTAGGCGATCGGAAAGCCGTAGAGGTCGAAGAAGGCGTTGTAGTAGGTGACCTGGTGCTCGGTCAGGTCGTGGACGACCCGTTGCGCATCGATCTGCCATAGCGGCGGCGACTTGCCGTCCTTGCAGAGCGGGCAGGGCGAATAGACCGCGTGGTTGAGCTCGGTCACGGTGCCGCCGGTCCGACGCCCGCTGGCGGCCGCGAACAGCGAGTCGTCGCTCATCCGGGCGCGCAGCTGCTCGGCCACCGCGTCCTTGAGATCGTCGCTCAGGGTCAGGTGATCCGCGTACAGCGCTTCGCCGGTGGGCTCGAGCAGGGTTACGTTGCCCCTGGCGTCGATCTGGTTGGCGTTCTGGTCGTAGACCAGGCGATCGGCCCACAGGTGCCGGTCGCTCTGGATGACCTCGACGTGGCCGGTGGCCGTGACCACGTTGGTCTTGCTGTCGAACTCGAGCGTGTCCGCGAGCAGCAGCGCCTGCTGGGCAGTCACCTCCTTCGGGAGGCCCTGCTGGGCACGGGCATCCGGCAGAAGGAGGAACAGGAAAGGCAGGGCGAACAGCCACGACGCGGCACGATCGCCCATGCTCAGCCGTCCTCGAGGTGCAGCAGCGTGGTGCAGCCAAGCAGCACGGCGATCCCGGCCGGGCTCCAGGCGGCCAGGATCGCAGGCAGCCGGCCGGACAGCCCGATCGCGAAAACAACATCGGAAAGAATGTAGAATAAGAAGCCCGTGACCAGCCCGGCCGTGATCAGGAGCCCGACGCCGCCGCGCCGGACCAGCCGCAGGCTCGAGGTCGTCCCGATCAGCAGCATCGCCGAGAGCAGCAGCGGCAGCGCCAGCAGACCCTGCCAGTAGAGCCGGTGCTCGCGCGCCGAGAACCCGACCGCCTCCAGCTCCTGGACGAACCCCGGCAGGTCCCAGAACGACAGGGTCTCGGGCGCGGCGAAGCTGTCCTGGATGCGATGGCCCGTGAGATCGGTCGGCAGCCGGATATCGGGAACGATCCGGCTCTCGCCATCGCGGTCCGACAACAGCGGCGTGCTCAGCTCCCAGTAGCCCGGGCGCAGATAGGCGAGCGCCGCATCGATCCGGCTCGCGAACGTCCCGTCGGCGGCGAACTCCAGCACCACCACCTGGTCGAGCCGCCCGGTGTCCGGGTGCATCTGCCGGGCGTGGAGCAGCAGCTCGCCGCCGCCCTCGCGCGTCTGGCGCAGCCAGAGCCCGCCCTGCCCGACCGTGATCAGGTCGGAGTCCTGCGACAGGTACTTCTGCTGCAAGGCCTCGTAGCGCGCCATCAGGACCGAGGCGAGCGGATTGAAGGCGACCAGCGTGAAGATCCCGATCACCTGGGCGACCAGCAGCGCCGGCAGCAGGAATTGCCAGATCGAGACGCCGGCCGAGCGGGCCGCGACCAGCTCGTGCGAGCGCGTGAGCCGCTGGAAGGTCAGCATGGTCCCGAACAGGACCGCGAACGGCATCAGCTTCTGGACCAGGAACGGCAGGTGCAGCAGTCCCATCAGCAGCACGAGGCCAAGGCTCACGCCCGGCTGGCCGTAGGCGCGGCGCAGCAGCTCGACGACGTCCGCCACGAACGCGATCACCGCAAGCCCGAAGACCGCGATCGCGATCCCGATCAGCACCTGACGGGCGAGGTAGCGGGACAGGACGGCCGACAGCCGGATCGGGCGCGGGCCGACCGGGATCCGCTGGGTGCTGGCCGGCGCGACCAGAACGCGGGCGGGCGCGCGGGGCCTCATGCCGGCTGGACGGCCGTGGCCCGGGTCCGCCGGCGCGGCCAGCCGCCGGCGACCACCGCCAGGCAGACCAGCGCCGGCCCGATCGTCGCCGCGTACAGCAGCGGGATCAGCGCCAAATTCTTCTCGGCCAAGCTGCCGATCGCCATGGTCAGCGCCTGGTCGAGAACCACGCCGATGGTCGCGATCAGCAGGCTCGGCCACGGCCCCCGGCGGTCGAAGCCCTTGGAGAGCAGCGCCGCCAGACCGATCAGCGCGAACGCCAGCGCGTTCAGCGGCCAAGTCAGGCGCTTGTGCCCTTCGGCGATCCGTCCCATGCGCCGCGGCTCGCTCAAGGATGCCGGCGGATCCAAGAGCTCCTGCACATACAGTTCCTTCGGCTTCGGCGAGCGGTCGCCGGGCGGTGCGGCGTTGGCCGTGAGGTCAAGGGTGTAGCGGTCGAAATGCAGCATCGACAAGCTCGGAGTGCCGCCACCCTTGAGCTCGAACTCCTGCCGGTCGCCGCGCTTGAGGACGAACAGCGGGCCATCGGGACCCTGCAGCAGCGAGCCTTCCTCGGCGAGCATGGTCACCGGCTGCTTGGCCTGGCGCTCGTCGTGCACGACCACGCCCTCAAGCGCGCCATCCGGGCGATAGGCCCGGACATAGACGGTAAGG
>DATAOG010000414.1:0-7025 GCA_036265855.1 Geminicoccaceae bacterium
GGGACCGCCCGCTCCGCCACACCGAAACCCGCAATCATGCGGTTCCCGGGCGCCGCCATCTGTGCTACCGCAGGCCGAGGCAGCGCAGGCGCGGGAGCAGTCGATGAAGGCGATCGAGAGCAAGACAGCGGCTGAGCCCCAAGCACCGCGCAAGGATGCGATCTTCGCCCGCGAGCGGCCTGCGACCGATTTCGAGTTCGGGCCCGAGACCGCCTGCGTGTTCGACGACATGGTCGACCGCTCGGTCCCCTTCTACCGCGAGATCCAGCGCATGGTCTGCGAGCTCGCGGCGGACTTCGCGGTCGGCGGCAGCACGCTCTACGATCTGGGCTGCGCGACCGGCACGACGCTGCTCGCCCTCGACCCGGTGGTCGCGCCGGATGTCCACTTCGTCGGTGTCGACAATGCCGAGGCGATGCTCGCCGAAGCCAGGCGCAAGCTGATGCGCCGCTCGAGCGCCCGTCAGATCGATTTCTGCCTCGCCGACCTGCACCAGTCGCCGGTCATCGAGAACGCCTCGGTCGTGCTGATGATCCTGACGCTGCAGTTCATCCGACCGCTGCACCGCGCCCGCGTCATGCGCCGGATCGCTCAGGGCCTGAACGAGAACGGGTGCCTCATCCTGGTCGAGAAGCTGACGCTCGGGAACTCGGCGCTCAACCGCCTCTTCATCAACTATTATTACGCGCTGAAGCGCCGCCACGGCTATTCCGAGATCGAGATCGCGCAGAAACGCGAAGCGCTCGAGAACGTGCTGATTCCCTACCGCCTCGAGGAGAACCGCGAGCTGCTCCTCGACAACGGCTTTCGGCACGTCGAAGAGTTCTTCCGCTGGTACAACTTCTCGGCTCTGATCGCGCTCAAGTAACATGGAACCAGCACTGCCGAGGACCGGCTCGCCGTCAGGGCTGTTGGCCTGGGGGGACTTTTTCTTCCGTTACCGGAACTCGGTTTTCCCGCTGGTGCTGGCGGGCTTGTGCATCCTGTTCCCGCCGCGGCTGGCCGGCGGCAGCCTGGTGCTCGATCGCTGGCTCGATCTCGTGGGGCTCGCCGTCGTGCTCGCCGGCCAGGCGTTGCGGGCCGCGGTGATCGGCTTCGCGTACATCAAGCGCGGCGGCCGCAACAAGCGCGTCTACGCCGCGAGCCTCGTGACCACGGGCCTGTTCGGCGTCTGCCGCAACCCGCTCTATCTGGGCAACGCTCTGATCATAGCGGGGCTCCTGATCGTGCACGGCAACCCCGCTGCCTGCCTGTTCGGCCTGCTGTTCTTCGGCTTTGCCTACCGGAGCATCGTCGCCACCGAGGAGAGGTTTCTGGTCGGCAAGTTCGGCGCGGGCTACCTCGATTATTGCCGAAGTGTGCCGCGCTGGTGGCCCGATCTCGGTCGGTTCGCCGAGGCGACCGAGGGCATGACCTTCGACTGGCGGCGCGTGGTCGCCAACGACTACGGCACGGTGTTCACCTGGGTCACGGCCGTCTCGCTGCTGTTCGCGTATGAGGGCGCCTACAATGCCGGTCCCGCCGGCGCCGCGCCGCGTCTGCTCGCCGCGGCCGCGCTGATCCTCAGCGTGGGCGCGCTGGCGCTCACGATCCGTCACCTCAAGAAGTCGGGGCGGCTGGCGGCGGCTCAGACCTGAGCTCAGAGCTGCGGTCGCCGCTCGTGCCAGTCGGTCGCCCGCTCGTAGGTCTCCGCCACGCGGAGCACGCCCGCCTCGTCGAATGCGTGACCCACGATCTGCAGCCCGATCGGCAGGCCGGCCTCAGTGAACCCACAGGGCAGCGAGATGGCCGGCTGGCCGAGCACGTTGAACGGCATCGTGTTGCGCGGCCGGAGCATCGCGTGCTCGGGCGGGCTTCCTGCGATCGGGGTCGCGACCACCGGCGAGGTCGGCATGACCAGCGCAGCGAAGCCTGCCATGGCGCGCTCGGTGGCCTCCATCAGCTGCCGGCGCAGGCGCTGCGCCTGCACGTAGTCGACGCCGCTGTAAAAGCTGCCGAGCTCGAACGAGGCCCGCAGCTCGTCGCTGAACGCCTCCGGCCGGTCGCGCAGGTTGGCGGCGTGGAAGGCGGCGCCCTCAACGGCGATCGTGATCGTCCCGATCGTGTAGGCGGCCGCCATGTCGGGCAGCTCGATCTCCTCGAGCACGGCGCCCTGATCCTCGAGCACCTCGAGCGCCGCCTCCACCGCGGCGACCACCTCCGGATCGCAGGCCTCGAAGAAGAACGGTCGCGCGATCCCGATCCTGAGCCCGCGCACGCCAGCCCCGAGCCCGGCCGTGAAGTCCGGCACCGGCCGTCTGACCGTGGTCGGATCGCGCGGATCGTGGCCGGCCAGCACCTGCATGATCAGGGCGGCATCGCGCACCGTCCGGGTCAACGGCCCGACGTGGTCCTGCGACCAGGACAGCGGCAGGGCGCCGTATTTCGAGGCCCGCCCGAAGGTCGGCTTGATGCCGACGATGCCGACGCAGGCGGCCGGCTGCCGGATCGAGGCGCCGGTGTCGCTGCCCATGGCGCCGTAGACCATGCCCGCGGCGACCGCGGCCGAGGAGCCGCCGCTCGAGCCGCCCGGATGATGGTCGAGCCGCCAGGGATTGTGCACGGGCCCGTGGTGGGCGTTGGCGCTGGTCGAGCCGTAGGCGAGCTCATGCAGGTTGGTCTTGCCGACCAGCACCGCGCCCGCCCGCTTCAGCCGCTCGACGGCGGCGGCATCGAAGTCCGGGACCCAGTCGGCATAGAGCGGCGAGCCGAAGGTCGTGGCGACGCCTCTGGTCGCGTACAGGTCCTTGATCCCGATCGGGATCCCGTGCAGCGGCCCCAGGTGGTTGCCGGCCATGATCGCCGCTTCGGCCGCGCGGGCAGCGTGCCTTGCGCTCTCGGCGGTGACCGCTATGAACGCGTTCAGCTGCGGCTCCAGCTGCTCGATCCGGGCGAGGACCGCGTCGGTCACCTCGACCGGCGACAGCTCCTTTGCCGCCAGCCGCGGCGCGAGCTCGGCGATGCTGGCGTAGACCAGATCGTCAGTCATCGCCGGCCGCTCCGAGCATCCGTTGCACCTGGGCCGGGGCGGTATCGCCCAGGCGCTTGGCCCATTGCTGCAGGCGCTCGACGTTCTTGACCATGGTCGGCAGCCGGCCCCGATAGGCTTCGGCCTGCCTTTCGCTCAGCTCGCGCCCGAAGGTCGCGCGCGCCATCTGCTGCAGCTCGGCGCTCGAAGGCTTCGACATCCGGGCCTCCTCGAATCGGGCAGAAGCGGTTCGTGAAGATGCTTGGCCGGATTATGACGCGCCGCCTAAGCTCGCGCCAGCGAAGAGCGTGGCAAAATACATCAGAAGCTCGCCGCGATCCTGGCGGTCGACCTGGCCGATGAGCGCACGCAGACGTGCGCGCCCCTGAATGGCGAGCTTGCGACCATTCAGTACGAGTTGGTCGACCCGACGATCAGCCGCTACGGCGGTGGACCTTCGCGCTGACGCCGGATGACGTTGGCCGAGGTCGCCGAGCCCGCGGGTACGGTCGGCTGCAGCCTCGATCCAGCGCGGCATGGCGGAATACGCCGGGGATCTCAGGGCCGGGCTCCGGATCGGCATCGACTTCGCGGACACGATCGCCCTGAGCGACGACCTGCAGGCGAGGCGCTCGCCATCGCCCGGGCTCTCGCGTCCCTGGCGCCGCCCGGCGCGGTGCTGGTCTCGGGCCGGGTCGCGCGGAGCATCGAGCGCCAGAAGCTCCAGGCCGAATCGGCCCACCGCGGCATACGCGAGGCGAACGGCGGCGCCAGGGTCGAGGTTGTCGAACTGCGCCCGCGGTCGATCCCCAGCGGTAGTCAGCCTGGCTGCTCCGGCGCCCGTGGACCTGGATCGCGGCGATCCCATCCGGCCGCTTCGAACGGCTCGTGCCGATGCCGACTGAGGCGACGCGATCGCCGACGAGGCCCCCGGCCGGGAGGCCGGCCGGCTATTTCGCGGGCCTGAGCGCGCCTTCGCGGATCTGACTCAGCGAGTAGCGAGGCGTCAGCGCCTCCGGGTCGACCCGGAGCTCGAGCAGCGCGAAGCTGCCGGCCGCCTGCGCCCGCCGGAAGGCGTCCGGGAAATCCGCGGTGCGCTCCACGATCTCGCCGTGGCCGCCGTAAGCGCGGGCCAGCGCCGCGAAGTCGGGGTTCCTGAGCTCGGTGCCGATGGTCCGCTGCGGGTAGTCGCGCTCCTGGTGCATCCGGATCGTGCCGTACATGCCGTTGTTGACCACGCACCAGATGACCCGGGCGTCGTACTGGGCGGCGGTCGCGAGTTCCTGGCCGGTCATCAGGAAGCAGCCGTCGCCGGCGAAGGCGACCACGGTCCGGTCCGGATGGACCAGCTTGGCGGCGATCGCAGCCGGCGTGCCGTAGCCCATCGAGCCGCTGGTCGGACCCAGCTGCGACCTGTATCCGCGGTACTGGTAGTAGCCGTTGACCCAGACGCAGTAATTGCCGGCGCCGTTGGTTACGATCGCATCCGCCGGCAGGTGCTCGCGCAGCCAGACCAGGACGTCGCCGAGCTGCAGCTGGCCCGGGCCGGGCGGCGGCGTCAACGAAGCCAGATACTGCGCGTGCGCCGCCTCGGTCTCCGCGCGCCACGCGCTGGTGTCGACCGGCTGCAGCCCGCGGGCGGCGGCGGCGAAGGCGCGGACGCCAGCATGGATCGGCAGATCGGGCGTGTAGACCAGACCGAGCTCGTCCGCGCCCGGGTGGACGTGGACCAGCGTCTGCTTCGGCTCGGGCACGTCGATCAGCGTGTAGCTCCGGCTCGAGGCCTCGCCGAGGCGAGTGCCGATCAGGAGCAGAAGGTCGGCGTCGCGTATGCGGTCACTGAGCGGCGGCGCCACCGAGATGCCGACGTGACCGGCGTAGCAGCGGTGACCGTTGTCGAAGTAGTCCTGACGCCGGAACGACACCCCGACCGGCAGATCGAACGTGCCGGCGAACGCCTCGATGTCGGCGCGGGCTCGGGCACTCCAGCCGCCGCCGCCAAGGATCACGAAGGGCCGCCTCGCGGACGCCAGCAGCGTCCGCAGCCGGATCATGTCCTCCGGCGCCGGGTGCGCCTGGACCGGCTGATAGCGGACCGCGTCGGCGCAGGCCGCGGGCTCGGTCAGCATGTCCTCGGGCAGCGCCAGCACGACCGGTCCCGGCCGGTCCGAGGTCGCGGTATGGAAGGCGCGCGCGAGCAGCTCCGGGATCCGGGTCGGGTCGTCGATCTCGGCGACCCACTTGGCGATGCCGCCGAACATCTGCCGGTAGTCGATCTCCTGGAACGCCTCGCGGCCGCGCATCGCGCGCGCGACCTGGCCGATCAGGAGGATCATCGGTGTCGAGTCCTGGCGCGCGATGTGCACGCCCGGCGAGCCGTTGGTCGCACCGGGGCCGCGGGTCACCATCGCGACCCCGGGCCGGCCGGTGAGCTTGCCGTACGCCTCGGCCATGATCGTGGCGCCGCTCTCGTGGCGGCAGGTGATGTACCGGATCTCGCTGTCGTAGAGCGCATCGAGCAGCCCGAGGTAGCTCTCACCGGGCACCCCGAACGTCATCTCGACGCCGTGGATCTCGAGCTGGTCGACCAGAATCTGGCCGCCGGTGCGCAGGTTGGAGGCTTGGGTCATCGCTCGTCGAGCGGGCCAGGATAGAAGCCCTCGTCCAGGATCTGCTCAGCCTTATAAGGCAGCCACTTTGGAAACGTTCGCAGGTCAAAGCCGGTCTGAGCAGCAGCCTGTTCGCGCGCCGTGACGTACTCGTCGCGGCTGAGACCGGCAAGCTCGCGACGCAGGCTCGGACTCTCGCTCAGCAACCGCTCGATCTGCCAGCGTTGAACCTTGATCGTGCTCTGCCAGCTTCGCGATCGATGCAGCGGTTGAAACTGCCACTTCAGCAGATGCGTCATCAGAACCTCGAGTCGATGACGCAGCTGCCGACGCTCGCTCCTGCCCGAGCTCTCGATCTCCTCGGCGACGTTCTCCCAGTCGACCAGGTCCAGCTGCCCGGCCCGGATCAGCGCCGCCTGGCGCTCGGTCCAGAGCACAAAGTCGTCGTCACAGCCGGGACCGGATTCGACCCGCGCGGGGCGCGGCGGCGCCGCGATCTCTGCCATTTGCCTGCTCCATCTCCTGGCGCGCGCCATCATGGCGGGCGTCGGGCGCGATAGCAATCCGGGGACGTCTGTCGCTAGCCTGTCGAACCCCCGACGATCCGACTATGGTGCCGGGCAGCGCAAAGAGGGAGAGGCAGGATGGAACGGATCGCGTTGGTCGGCGCCGGCCTGATCGGGCAGGCCTGGGCCATCGTGTTCGGGCGCGCCGGGCACGAGGTGCGGATGTTCGATGCCGACCCGGCGGTGCTCGAGCAGGCGCGGCGCAACATCGGGGCGCGGCTGGACGATCTTGCGGCGCTGGGCCTGGTCGAGGATGCCGAGGCGGCGCTCGCCCGGGTCGGCTACACGGCGACTCTCGGCGAGGCGCTCGCGAGCGCCGACTACGTCCAGGAGAGCACGCCCGAGCGCGTCGAGCTCAAGCGCGCGGTCTACGCCGAGCTCGACCGTATGGCGGCGCCGGATGCGATCCTCGCCAGCTCGACCTCGGGCATCCCCGCCTCCAGCTTCACCGAGCAGCTGGCCGGCCGGCAGCGCTGCCTGGTCGCGCATCCGATCAACCCGCCGTTCGTCACGCCGCTGGTCGAGCTCTGCCCGGCGCCCTGGACCGACCCGGTGGTGGTCGATCGCACGCATGCGCTGATGCTCTCGGTCGGCCAGGCGCCGATCCGGCTCAAGCGCGAGGTCCAGGGCTTCGTCGCCAACCGGATGCAGGCGGCGCTGATCGGCGCCGCGCTGCGGATGCTCAAGGACGACGTCGCCTCGGCGGAGGACATCGACATCGCGATCCGCGACGGCATCGGGCTGCGCTGGTCATTCATGGGCCCGTTCGAGACCATCGATCTGAACGCGCCGGGCGGCATTGCCGACTATCTACGGCGCTACGGACCGCTCTACCAGGCGATC
>DATAOG010000415.1:0-2786 GCA_036265855.1 Geminicoccaceae bacterium
ATCGAGACCGGTCCTATGGGCCACGTAACGCTGGTGCTCGGCGGCGATCGGCTGGCGGTCGCGCCGGGCAGCCGGCTGGTCCTGATCGCCCGTCGCCCGGGCGAGGACCAGCGGCTGCAGCAGGAGCGGGGTCGGCTGCGCGTCGACATCGAGCCGCGCCCAGGCCGCGCGGTCGAGGTCCGGACGCCGCTGCTGAGCCTCGGCATCAAGGGCACCAGCTTCGAGGTCGCGGTCGACCCGCGACAGAGCAGCGTCCTCGTCCTCGATGGCCGGGTCACCGTCAGCACCGCGGGCGGCGGCCCGCCGATCGAGCTCGCGCCCCGGCAAGGCCTGAGCCAGCCGGCCGATCTCAGGCAGCCGGCCCGGCGGCTGGAAGTTCCGGATCTGCCCGCGGCCTTCGACCGGGCCGGGCCGGTGCGCTGGCATCTGGCCGCGCCGGCCGACCCGGCCAACCCGGCCGAAGCGGTCGAGACTCGGGCGCCCGGTGCGGTCGCGAGCGCGCCCAATCCCCTGGCTGCGGGCACGCCGGCGCAGGCCGCCGAGGCGCCCCCCGAGAACCGGGGAAGCGAGGGCTGGCTCGAGGACCGGCGGCTGCTATTCACGGTCGTCGCGGTCGCCGCCGCCTTGCTGGTGCTCCTGATCATGCCCGGGCTCGTGCTCGGCCAGAACCTGCGCCAGCATTGGCTGGAGCGGCCGGGCGGCAAAGGCAAGCGGCGGCGTAGCCTGATCCGCGGCTGGTGATGCCGTTGCTCACGCGGCTCCTGATCATGCCGCGGCATCGGCCGTTCCTGCTGGCCGGTCTGCTGATCGCCGGGCTCTATATCGGCGGCTGGCTCGACAAGAGCGAGCGCGACCTGATCGATCTGCGTGCCCGTCTGCACGCCCGGGCTGCCTCCGGAGAGCTGCTGGTGGTGGCGATCGACCCGGCGAGCCTGCAGGCGCTCAACCGCTGGCCCTGGCCGCGCCGCTACCACGCCGAGGTTCTGAGGCGCCTGCTGGCGGCCGGCGCCCGCCGGGTTGCCTTCGACCTTGATTTCAGCTCCTCGTTCGGCGCCGAGGACGATCGCGTGCTCGAGGAAGTGCTGGCCGCGGCCGGGTCGGAGCGGGTGGCGCTTGCGGTGCACCGCCAGTGGGTGCACGACCGGATCTTCGATACCGCACCGCTGCCCGGCTTTCGGCCTCACGTCAGTCTGGCGTCGATCACGGTCCAGCCCGACCCGGAAGGCCTGATCCGGGGCCTGCAGACGGTGGCACCCTGGGGCGAGGGCACGGTGCCGACCATGCCGGCATGGCTGGCCGGCGGTACGGGCGCCGCCGCCCGGGACCTGCTGATCGACTTCAGCATCGATCCGGCCACGATCCCGATGCTCAGCTTCGTCGACGTCCTCGATGGCCGCTTTGATCCGGCGCTGATCGCTGGCAGAGCGGTCCTGATCGGCCCGACCGCGATCGAGCTCGGCGACTGGCGGAGCGCGCCGATCTATCGCGCGCTCGCGGGCCCGCTGCTCCAGGCTCTGGCCTTCGAGACGCTGATCCAGGAGCGGGGGCTGCGCCGGCTCGACGGCCCGCCGGTCGCCCTCACGAGCGCGCTCCTGGCGCTGCTGATCGGGCCCTGGTTCCTGCGCTTGCCCTGGCGGCTCGGCCTGATGCTTCTGGCCGGCAGCGGGGCGCTGCTCGTGGTCGCCGCCGGAATCCTGCAACCGCTTGCCGCATCGGCGATCGATACGGTCGCGCCGCTGCTGGCACTCCTGGTCTCGTTCAGCGTCGCGATGCTGCTCCGGGTCGAGGGCCAGGCGCGGGCTCTGGTCGGCCATATCGGCAGTCTGGCGGCGAGCGACGACCTGATGCGTCAGCTGGTCGACAGCAGCTTCGATGCCATCATCACCTTCGCAAACGACGGTCGGCTCCTGTCGTGCAACCGCGCGGCCGAGCGCATCTTCGGCACGCCGGCGGGCACGCTGATCGGCACTCCGGTCGCGCTGCTGCTACCGGATCGGAACGGCCGCTGGCTCGAGGCGCTGGCGCAGGCCGGTGGCAGCCACGAGCTGAGCGGCCAGGATCAGGACGGCCGCCGGTTCCCGATCGAGGCGACCTTCAGCCGGATCCAGGTCGACGAGAAATGGGTCGGCCTCGCGATCGTGCGCGACATCACAGAGCGCAAGGCGCAGCAGGCCGAGCTCGAGCGCATGGCGCTGCACGACGCGCTGACCGGGCTGCCCAACCGGACGCTGTTCCACGACCGGATCGAGCGCGCGATCGGCGCCGCCAGACGGGCCCAGCGGTCGATGGCGGTGCTGCTCCTGGACCTCGACCGCTTCAAGGACGTCAACGACACGCTCGGTCATGACGTCGGCGACCTGCTGCTGACCGAGGTCGGGCCGCGGCTGCAGCAGCCGCTGCGCGAGACCGATACGGTAGCGAGGCTCGGCGGCGACGAATTCGCGATCCTACTGCCGGGTGCGACCGATCTCGCGACCGCCTGCCGGGTCGCCGAGCGGATCGTCGACGGCTTGCGGCATCCGTTCCAGATCCGGGGCCTGGTGCTCGAGATCGGCGTCAGCATCGGGGTGGCGCTCTACCCCGAGCACGGCCAGACCGGTCCGGAGCTGCTACAGCATGCGGACGTCGCGATGTACGCCGCGAAGCGAGGGCCCGCCGGCTTTGTCGTCTACAGCGCCGAATCCGACACCAACAGCATCCGCCAGCTGACGCTCACGGGCCAGCTGCGACGGGCGATCGAGGACGATCAGCTGCTGCTTGAGTTCCAGCCGAAGATCGACGCCCGC
>DATAOG010000416.1:0-5065 GCA_036265855.1 Geminicoccaceae bacterium
TGCTGAGGTCCATGCCCTGCGAGCCGTCCGGCTTGTCCCACATGTCGATCTTGACGGCGGTGTCGGCGGCCGCCGGCAGCACCGGCATGGCTACCAGGCCGAGCGCCAGCAGCGCCGCGAGCGCGCTGCAGCGGCCGGTCCAAGCTTTGCTGGTCATCTTGGTTGCCCTTTCTTCGCTCTTGGGGGCCACATGACAGAGCCGTCAATAACCCCAGCTCGGCAATCGACGACCAGCCGCGAGCGCCGGCATTGATGTGGATCAACAGCCTGGGCTCGGACCGCCACGCGCCCGAAGATTGGCAGACCCGCCTGGAAACCGGGCTCTCTAGCCTGTACTCATAAATCAGGTGGGGAAGAGGCGATGCGGGCGAACACGGCGGAGCGGTGGGGGAGCGTGCAGATCGGGCTGCACTGGACAATTGCGGCGCTGGTGCTGCTGGTCCAGGTGCCGGCCGGGATCACGATGGTCGCGAGCGGGCCCGGCATGCTGCAGAACGTCTGCTACGACATCCACAAGACCAACGGCATCGTGATCTTCCTGCTGGCGATCGTCAGGCTCTCCTGGCGCTGGTCGCACCCGGTGCCGCTTTTGCCGCCCGACATGCCCATCTGGCAGGCGAGGACCGCGCGGATCACCCATGCGCTGCTCTACATCGTGCTGTTCTCGATGCCGATCACCGGCTTTCTGTACACCGCGCTGGGCGGGTTCCCGGTGCCGTTCTTCATGGTCTACGACCTCGCCAAGTGGGTCCCGGTCAACAAGCCGGTCGCCGAATGGTTCAAATGGGCGCACCTCAGCCTGCAGTTCGTGCTCTATCTCACGGTCATCCTGCACGTCCTGGGCGCGCTCCAGCATCACTACGTACGCAAGGACGGCATTCTCAGGCGCATGCTGTCGTCGACCGAGCCTTTGCCGGAATTGCGCACGGCCCTGGACAAGCGCCCGGGCGATGGCTTCTATGCCCGCCGGGCAGAACCGGGAGGACGGTCATGAAGGCGGGCGAGGCGATCGCGGAGATCCTCAAACGCGAGGGCGTCGAGATCATCTTCGGCTATCCGGTCAACCATATTCTTGAGTTCGCCGCGCGCGCCGGCATCCGGCCGATCATCGTGCGCCAGGAGCGGGTCGGGCTGCACATGGCGGACGCCATGTCCAGGCTCACCAGCGGTGAGAAGATCGGCGTGTTCGCGATGCAGCACGGGCCCGGGGCCGAGAACGCATTCGGCGGCGTCGCGCAGGCCTTCGGCGAGGCCGTGCCGCTCTTGGTCCTGCCGATGGGCTACCCGCGCTCGATCGCCTGGGTCGAGCCGAACTTCAATTCGGTCGTCAACATGCGCGGGGTCACCAAGTCGGCGGAGCCGATCGTGCTGACCTCCGAGCTCCCGAACGTGTTCCGGCGCGCGTTCACGCGGCTCAAAAGCGGCCGCGGCGGGCCGGTGCTGGTCGAGATCCCGCGCGAGGTGTTCGACGAGGAGGTCGCGGAGCCGCTCAGCTACCGGCCTGCGACTCTGCCGCGGACCGGCCCCGACCCCGACGCGGTGCGGGCGGTCGCCAGACGCCTGGTCGAAGCCAGGCGGCCGGTGATCTATGCCGGCCAGGGCGTTCACTACGCTCGCGCCTGGGCGGAGCTGAAGCGGCTGGCCGAGCTGCTGGCGGCGCCGGTGACCACGAGCCTCGGCGGCAAGAGCGCCTTTCCCGAGAACCACAGACTCTCGCTGGGCTCGGGCGGCAATGCGGTCCCGGCGCCGGTGCACCATTTCCTGCACAACGCCGATCTGATCTTCGGGATCGGCTGCAGCTTCACCAAGACCAACTTCGGGGTCGACATGCCGGCCGGCGAGGCGATCGTGCACGCGACCCTCGATCCGATCGACATCAACAAGGACGTCGAGTGCGAATTGGCGCTGATCGGCGATGCCAAATTGATCCTGGATGCGCTGCTGGACGAGCTTCAGTCGCTGGTCCGCGCGCCCCGCGATCCCGCGCCGGTCGCCGACGAGATCAAGGCGGTCCGGGAGCCCTGGCTCGCCGAGTGGCGGCCGAAGCTCGCCTCCGACGAGGTGCCGCTTAATCCCTACCGGGTGATTTCGGAGCTTGCGCGCACGGTCGACCTCGACAACACGATCATCACGCACGACGCCGGCAGCCCGCGCGATCAGATTTCCCCATTTTGGGTCTCGACCGTGCCGCTCAGCTACATCGGCTGGGGCAAGACCACCCAGCTCGGCTACGGGCTTGGGCTCGCGATGGGGGCCAAGCTCGTGCACCCGGACAAGCTCTGCATCAACGTCTGGGGCGATGCCGCGATCGGCTTCACCGGCATGGATTTCGAGACCGCGGTCCGCGAGCGGATCCCGATCCTCTCGATCCTGCTCAACAATTTCTCGATGGCGATCGAGCTGAAGGTGATGCCGGTCTCGACCGAGCGCTACCGGGCGACCGACATCTCGGGCGATTACGCGGCGATGGCCCGGGCGTTCGGCGGCTACGGCGAGCGGGTGACCGAGCCCGCCGAGATCGTGCCCGCGATCCGGCGCGGCATCGCCGCAACCGAAGCCGGCCAGCCGGCGTTGCTCGAGTTCATCACCTCCAAGGAGGTCACGATCTCCAAGTTCAAGTAGGCGCGCCCGCGCCGGCTGCGCTTCAGGATCGGCTTATTTGCGGCGCTGCGCATAGCCGGCAGATCAGGGCGCCGAGCCAGGCCGTCAGCATCCCCGGCACCGCCAGGACCAGCGCGGTCACGAGCGTGAGCGGCCAGAGATCGAGGCTGCTACCGGCGAACAGGGGCGTGCAGACGGCATGGGTCGCGAGCATGTCGAGGCTCCAGCGCCAGCTGCGCTCGCGGCCGAAGCAGCCGAGGACGCCCGCGAGCAGGTAGCAGACCGGCAGGCCGAAATACCAGTAGGCGCCCGTGTCCCAGGCCTCGCGCCCGAGCACACGCGTGAGGTCGCCGCCGGCCAGGCCCTCGATCAGCAGCGTGCCGAGGTAGGTCAGAAGGCCGGTCGCCACCGCCAGAGCGTGGCAGAGCGGCGCGCGGGTGGCTGGCATGCGAGCGCGACCTCCACAGGCGGTCGCGCCCGATGCTGCCGCGCCGGCGTTATCGATCGGTTAGCAGGCGGCCGCCGGACGTTCTCCCGCCGTCCGCTAGCGCGGTGGCCATCGCGGTCCGGCTGCCGATCAGCGCCCCGAGGATCGCGTTGAGGCGCTGGCGGCCCTCTGCGGTCGCGGCGAGGCGGCCGCCGTCCCGGACGAGCCAGCCGTCCCGGGCGAAGGACTCGATCGCGCCGGGGTCGAGCACCCGTCCGATCGGCCGGCCCGCGATGCGCTCCAGGCGGGCAAGCTCGATGCCGTCTGCGAGCCTCAGGCCCATCACCAGGAGCTCCTCGACCTGCTCGGCCGGCGTGAGCGCCGTGCGCAGGCGCTCGCCCGAGCCGGCCTCGGTCCGCTCGAGCCAGATCTTCGGCAGGCGCCAGGCTTCGGTCGCGACGCGGGCGCCTCCCAGGTTCAGCCGGCCATGCGCCCCGGGGCCGATCCCGGCCCATTCGCCCGAGCGCCAGTAGATCAGGTTGTGCCGGCATTCCTCGCCCGGGCGGGCGTGGTTCGAGATCTCGTAGGCAGAAAGGCCCACGGGCACGAGCCGCGCCCGGGTCGCCTCGTAGAAATCCGCCTGCAGGTCGGGATCGGGCATCGGCAGCTGCCCGGTCTGATGGAGCAGATGGAAGCGCGTGCCGGGCTCGATCGTCAGCTGGTAGACGCTGAGGTGGCCGCCCGCGTGTTCGAGCGCCCGGTCGAGCTCGGCCTGCCAGCCGGCGAGCGTCTGCTCCGGGCGGCCGTAGATCAGATCGAACGAGAATCGAGGAAAGAGGCCTGCCGCGAGGTCGACCGCCGCCAGCGCCTCGGCGGCGCTGTGCTCGCGCCCGAGCCGGCGCAGCGCCTGATCGTCGAGCGCCTGGACGCCGAGCGAGACGCGGTTGACCCCGGCCGCGCGGAAGCCCGCAAGGCGGCTGGCTTCAACCGAGGTCGGATTGGCCTCGAGCGTGATCTCGAGGTCCGGGGCCGGCGGGAAACGCTCGGTCGCCCGCTCGATGACGGCGGCGACGGTCGCGGGCGCCATCAAGGACGGCGTGCCGCCGCCGAAGAAGATCGAGGCGAGCCTGCGCCGGCCGAGCTCGAGCGCGTGCCGGTCGATCTCGGCGACCAGCGCGCGCCTCCAGCGCGGCTCGTCGACCATAGGTGCCACGTGGCTGTTGAAGTCGCAGTAGGGGCACTTCGCCCGGCAGAACGGCCAGTGGACGTAGAGCCCGAAGCCGGGCCCGTCCGCAAGCGCCTCGATCGGTCTCGTCATGCGACTTGGCATAGCAGGCGCGCGCGTCATATCTCAACCAGGTCGACCGCAGATGGGGGGATCGCGACGTGGCGGATCAGCTTCGCGTACTGGGTTTCGCCGGCAGCCTGCGCCAGGGCTCGTACAACAAGATGGCGCTTCGGGCCGCGGTCGAGCTGGCGCCGGCCGGCATGACCATCGAGACCTTCGACATTGCCCCGATGGAGCCCTACAACGAGGACGTCAAGCAGAAGGGCTTTCCTCCGCCGGTGCAGGAGCTCCGCGAGAAGATTCGGGCCGCGGACGCGCTCTTGATCGTGACGCCCGAGTACAACCATTCGATTCCGGGGGTGCTCAAGAACGCGATCGACTGGGCCTCGCGGCCGCCCGACCAGCCGTTCAACAACAAGCCGATCGCGATCATGGGCGCGAGCCCGGGTCGGCTCGGCACGATCCGCGCGCAGCTGCATCTGCGCGCCTGCTTCGTGTTCCTGAACGGCTTGGTCATGACCCAGCCCGAAGTCCTGATCGCCAACGCCGCGCAGATGTTCGACGACCAGGGCCGGCTCACCGACCAGCCGACCCGCGAGCTCATCGCCAAGCTGCTCATTTCGCTCGCTGACTGGACCCGCCGCCTCGCCGGGGCCTGATCACAGACGAAGCCGGACGATCGGAACAGCCGGCGCATCGCGTCGAGGTCGATCGCCCCTCCCGCGCCTCAAAGGGGCTCAAGCCTACTC
>DATAOG010000417.1:0-3093 GCA_036265855.1 Geminicoccaceae bacterium
GGACCGGCCCGAGCGACCGGCCGCCGAGCGGCTTGACGAGGGCGAGGGGCCAAGCCGAGTCTAGAGGATCGCGTCCGCCGGTCAAGCTGCGCCTGGCCCGCATGGGCCCAGGCGTGGCGGGCGAGCGGGCCTCGTACGTCCCGACCGATCCGGAGTACCAGCGGATCGCGGTCGACCGGGGCGCGGCGGGCGTCTGTTCTGCAGCCCCGATGCGACCCGGCCGCCGGCCAGCCCGCCGCCGCCGGTTGAGCGCCCGCCGGTCAGAGCAGACGGCGGCGGATCGTGGTGTTGACGCTGTCGAGCAGCACCGCGAGCAGCATCAGGCCGCCCCGGATCACCTGCATGTAGTAGGCGGCGAGCCCCATGACGTTGATCGCGGTATCGATCGCGCTGAGCAGCAGCACGCCCGCGAACACGCCGGACAGCCGCCCGACGCCGCCGCGCAGCGACACGCCGCCGATCACGACCGCGGCGAACGCCTCGAACAGCATGCCGAAGCCGAGGTTCGGGGTCGCGCCGTTGCTGCGGGCCGCGAGCAGCCAGCCGGCGATCGCCGCGAGCACGCCGGACATGATGAAGGCCGTGTACAGCACGCGCTCGACCGGGATGCCGGCCCGGAACACGGCGGTGACGTTGCCGCCCACCAGATAGACGTAGCGACCGAAACGGGTCCGGGTCAGGATCACCTGGAACAGCACGTAGGCGACGATCAGGATCACCACGAGCAGCGGCAGGCCGAAGACATCGGCGGTCGCGACCAACCGGAAGTCGTCGGGCAGGCCGTACATCGAGCGGCCGCCGGTCAGCACGAGGCCCAGGCCGCGGATCGAGATGTAGGTCGCGAGCGTGACGATGAAGGCATTGATCTGGAAACGGATCACGAGCAGGCCATTGAACAGGCCGGTCGCCGCGCCAAAGGCGATCGCGAGCACGAGCGTCAGCCAGGTGTTGATCTCGAAGCCGGAGGCCGAGCCGCGGCCGGCGGCGAGCCAGGCGGCGAGCATCGCGGCAAACGCCATCACCGATTCGACCGACAGGTCCATGTGGCCGGCGATGATGCAGAACGACAGCCCGATCGCGAGCAGGCCGACGAAGGTCGCGTGCTGCAGGATGTTGAGAAAGATGCCGATCTGGAAGAAGCGCTCGATGGTCAGCGAGAAGATGACCAGGATGATCAGAAGGATCAGCCAGACCAAGTTGTCGAGCAGGAGATGAAGCAGGAAGCTCCGCTCGACGCCGAACGCCGCCTGCCTGCCACCGGTCTGAACCGCCATCCTGGAGCGAGCCTCCCGCCGTCCGCGCCCGACCCAGGCTTAGCCGCCCGCGCCCGGTTCGCCAAGCCATTGGCGACGACGAGCGCGACCTCCAGGTCGCGCGATCAGGCGGGCCCTGGGGCGCGTGCCACGGGCCGCGCCCTGGAGCAGGGGTGTGGGTCGGTCAGCGAACGGCGCGTCCGGCCTAAGCGCGGCGCGCCGCGCCCGAGACTACTGCTGCTTTTCGCGAAAATCCTGATGGCAGCCGCCGCAGCCCTGCTTGCCGAGCGCGCCCAGCTGCTGCGCGATCGCGGCCATGTCACCGCCCTGCGCGACCTCGGCGAACTTGGCGCTCTCCTGCTGGAACCTCTGCGCCGCCTGCTCGAAGTCGCTCCACTTTTCCCAGATCGCCGGCAGGGCCGCGGACTTCTCAGACGTCTCGCCCTTGGCCGTGCCCTTGGGGAACAGCTGCTTGAGCGTCGCGGTCAGGAGCTTGCCCTGCTCGGCCAGCGCGTTGGCGTGCACGGGGATCTGGTTGCTGAAGCTGACCTCGCCCTTGATGATCGAAGCGATCATGCCGATGTGGGCGCCGTTGGCGTCCATGAACATCTTGCGATACTTGACCAGGTTCACGGGCTCGTCGGCGGCGAAGGCGGCCGCGGTGCCGAGCCCGGTCGCGAGCACGAGCGCGGCGGCGAAGATCCAACCGGTAAAGCGCGGCATGAATGTTCCTCCCCTTTGGGTCAGAGCGGCATGGTTGCAGAGTTCCGGCATCCTGGGAACCTTTCGCTACCCAGACGGTGCGGTCGCGGGGCTTATTCCGCGAGACCAGGAAATCCGGCGCTGGCCGGTCGCGATGAGCCGGGATCTGCCGAACCAGGGGCTCACAAGTCGGTGAACCGACGAGCGCGCGGCCGCGCGAAGCCGCTCCTGGTGAGTGCGCTGGCGCTGCTGGCGGTGGTCCCGGCCGCGGCCCAGACCGTGGACGGCGTCGATGGCCGGGCCGCCGTCTTCGATCGGTTCCTGCGCGCGAGCCGCCCGGTCTGCGAGCAGCGGCCGGCCGAGGAATGCATCGCGCTCGCCTGGCGCTTTGCCGACACCGACGGCGATCAGGAGCTCTCGGCGGCCGAGCTGACCAATGTCCGCGCGGAGGTCGAGGACTGGGCGCTTCACTATCCGGACGAGCTGAGCCGGCCGGAGCGCTCGAGCGTCGCGCTCGGGCTGCTGCTGGTCGACTCGATCGGAGTCGAGCGGCTGCTGCAGCTCTACGACAGCAATCACGACGGTCTGATCAGCGAGCGCGAGCTCCTCGCCGATGTCCGGCTCGACCGGCGGCCGCTCGGCGAAATCCTGCTCGACCCCGCCGCGATCAATCGCGCCGCGGTCGCGCGCCGGCTCGGCCTCCCGGCGGCACTGCTCGACCAGCTCCAGCCCTAGCTGCGGCGGGGCCGCTGCCCGGTCTGCGCCAGACGGTGGCGAGCCAGGGCTGCTGATGGCGGGGCTTGCCGGGCGGGCGATGGTAATGGTCGAGCAGCTCGAAGCCGGCGGCCTCGACCAGGCGGCGCCAGGTGGGGAAATCGTAGAAGCAGGCGTAGCGGCCCTCGGCGAAGCCTTCCTCGTTGGCGCCCCGCGGGTTCGAGGCGAGCAGCACGCCGCCCGGCCGGAGCGTCGCGCAGAGGTTCGCGAGCACCGTCGGCATCGCCAGGCTCGGGAGGTGGAACAGGACCGCGTTGGCGAACACGCCATCGAACCGGCCCGCGGGCAGGTCGAGCGCCAGCAGATCCTGCAGCCAGACCGGGCATCCCGAGACGCGGGCCGCCATCTCGACGAATTCCGGGCA
>DATAOG010000418.1:0-2781 GCA_036265855.1 Geminicoccaceae bacterium
GTCTGGCACAGCCAGCCCGCCCGGGCCAGCGGCGGCGGAGATTTCCGGGCAGCGCCGCTTGTTAACGGCCCGAGCGCTAGGATGCGACCGGCAGGGCCCGAGGGGAGCTGAGGCCATGGCGGCAGAGACGGTCGGCGACCGGGCCGGACGGCGCGCCCGTCGGCTGCCGACGCTCAACCTCGCGTTGCAGGGCGGCGGCGCGCATGGCGCCTTTACCTGGGGGGTCCTGGATCGGCTGCTCGAGGAGGAGCGGTTCGCCGTCGAGGGCATCAGCGGGACATCGGCAGGCGCTTTGAACGCGGTCGTGCTCGCCTCTGGCTGGCTTGCCGGTGCCCGCGCCGGCGCCCGGCAGGCGCTCGAGACGCTCTGGCGTGAGGTTGCAGCACTCGCCCGCTTCAGCCCGCTGCGCGCGGGCGGCCTCACCCTCATGGCGGCCGACGTCACCGCGCAGCTGCTTTCGCCCTATCAGCTCAACCCGCTCGACCTCAACCCGCTGCGCCGGATCCTGGAGCAGCTGGTCGATCTCGAGAGGCTGCGCGCCGAGCGGACGCTCAAGCTGTTCGTCGCGGCCACCAACCTGCGCACCGGGCGGGCGCGCATCTTCCGCAACGGCGAGCTCTCGACCGAGGTGGTCCTGGCTTCCGCCTGCCTGCCGCAGATGCACCAGGCCGTGACGATCGCGGGCGAAGCCTACTGGGACGGCGGCTTCGTCAGCAACCCGCCGCTCGCGGTTCTGGTCGAGCACTGCCGCGCGCGCGACCTTCTGCTGGTCCAGATCAATCCCGAGACGGTCAGCGAGCTGCCGCGGTCGGCGCGCGAGATCCGCAACCGGATGGCCGAGATCGTGTTCGGGCGGCCGCTGGCGGTCGAGCTCGAGACGTTGGCCGAGCGCCGCCGGCGCGCCCGCTCGCCGCTCCGCTGGCTGAGCCCGACCTGCCGTCGCCTGGCCCGTCACCGCCGGCACGTGATCGACGGCGGCCCGGTGCTGGCGGCGCTCGATCCGGCGAGCAAGGTCGACCCGGACTGGCCGCGGCTGGCGCGGCTGCGTGACCTGGGCCGGAGCGCCGCCGAGGCCTGGCTGTACGAGGGCGCGCCGCCGCGCGCCTCAATGTCCCACCATTCCCTGCGGCCGCCGCTCGCCGGCAGCGCCTGATCCCGCACGGCCGCAGCCTGCGGCCCCGCGGCCCACGCGATTGCCGGCGGGCCTGCCCGCCGCCTTGCCTTGCCCGCAGCGCCGGACCGGCGCAAGCTCGCGGCCACGGCCGGTCAGGGGGCGCTCGCGCGCCGACCTGATCCCGGTCAGCTGGCGCCCTGCGCCGCGCGCGCGACGGCTGAGCCGAACCTCGGAGAAGGACGCCGACATGGAGCAGGAGCGACGGCACCGCCCGGCCCGACTGGACAAGCCGGGTCGGGGCCGCATCTACGACAACATCGCCGAGACGATCGGCAACACGCCCCTGGTCCGCGTCCCGCGCCTGGCGAAGGCGCACGGCGCGCGGGCCGACGTGACCCTCAAGCTCGAGTTCTTCAATCCGCTCGGCAGCGTCAAGGATCGGATCGGGGTCAGCATGCTCGAGGCGATGGAGGCCTCGGGCCAGATCGGGCCGGACACGGTCCTGGTCGAGCCGACCTCGGGCAACACGGGCATAGCACTCGCCTTCGTCTGCGCCGCGCGCGGCTACCGGCTGATCCTGACCATGCCGGAATCGATGTCGATCGAGCGCCGCAAGCTGCTCGCCTATCTCGGCGCCGAGCTCGAGCTGACCCCGCGCGAGCTGGGCATGAAGGGCGCGATCGCGAAGGCGGATGAGCTGCTGGCGACGATTCCGGGCGCGGTGATGCCGGGCCAGTTCACGAACCCCGCCAATCCCGAGATCCACCGGCGGACCACGGCCGAGGAGATCTGGACCGACACCGGCGGGCTGGTCGACTGCATCATCTCCGGCGTCGGCACCGGCGGCACGTTGACCGGCTGCGGTCAGGTCCTGAAACCCAGGCGCCCGGGCCTGCGCATGATCGCGGTCGAGCCCGCGGCAAGTCCCGTACTCTCGGGCGGACAGCCCGGGCCGCACCCGATCCAGGGCATCGGCGCGGGCTTCGTCCCCGAGATCCTCGACACCGCTCTGATCGACGAGGTCGTCCAGGTCGGCAACGAGCAGGCGTTCGCCTGCGCCCGCGAGCTCGCCAGGCTCGAGGGCATCCCGGGCGGCATCTCCTCCGGCGCGGCGCTGGCGGTGGGCCTCGAGGTCGCCGCCCGCGCCGAGATGGCCGGCAAGCTGATCGTGGTGATCATTCCCTCGTTCGCCGAGCGCTACATCACGACCGCTCTGTTCGAGGGCCTCTAGCGGCCCGGGCCGGCGCGGGCGCTACTTCATCACTTCGGCGAGCGCGGCGGAGAAGCCCAAAAACGACACCGGGATGTTGACCTGCTGCTGCTTGCCCTGACGCGTGAACACGTAGAAGCTGACCGTCCCCTTGCTCCCCGCCTTGAGCGCGCTCAGAAGGTCGGGCTTGAGCGGTGCCTGCTCGGCGTGGCAGCCCTCCTTGGCGCACAGCTTGAGCTCGATCGGCCGCCGGTCGCCGTCGTCGATCTTGAGCGACACCCCGGGCGGCAGCGCGATGCCGAGCGGCAGCAGAATCAGCATGCCCGGGGTATCCACGTTCGGCACCCGACCCACCATCATCAGCAGCACGCGACCCTTGTCGTTGGCGACGTCCTGGAGCATCTCGCAGGCTTCCGGCTTGCCCTGGGCGACGGTCACGCAGTGCAGAGTCCAGTCC
>DATAOG010000419.1:0-5661 GCA_036265855.1 Geminicoccaceae bacterium
GTCCAGATAGCTGAGCGCGTCGCCCAGCGTGTAGCCGGGGGCGATCGTCGCGGTCAGCGTCGCCGAGCGCAGCTTGTTGAAGTGGTTGAGCTCCTTGGGCGCGACCTCCTCGGTGACCTTGATGATGTTGTTCATCGGCACCATGACGCCGTGCGGGTTGCGCACGTAGATCGAGGCGAGGTCGTCCGGGTTGCGCCGGTCGAGGTCGGCGATCTGCACGATCACGTCGTACTGCTTGCCGTTGCGCTTGAAGCGGGTGACCTGGCGGCCGCCGAGCAGCGTCTCGAGCGTCCGCCCGACGGTATCGACCTCGAGCCCCATCGCGGCGACCTTGTCGCGGTCGAGGTCGATCCTGAGCTGGGGCTTGTTGAGCTTGAGGTCGCTGTCGAGGTTGACCATGCCGGGGTACTGGCGCGCCGCCTCCAGCAGCTTGTCGACCATGATCTGCAGCTGCTCGTAGGGCTGCGAGGTCTGGACCACGAACTGCACGGGCTTGTCGGTGAAGCGCTGGCCGAGCGAGGGCGGGTTGACCGGAAAGGCGAGCAGCCCCGGGATGCCGAAGAACTGCGGCGCCAGCGAGGCGGAGATCGCCTGCTGCTTGCGGTTGCGCTTCTCCCAGTCGACCAGGCGGGCGAAGGCGATCACCTGGCTGACCACCGGATAGCCGGCGACCACGAAATAGTGCTCGATCTCCGGCACCTTCTGATAGATCGCCTCGATCTGCTTGGCGTAGTGATCGGTGAAGTCGAGGGTCGAGCCTTCGGGCGCGAGGCCGATGCCCATGAACACGCCGCGATCCTCGACCGGCGACAGCTCGGACTTCAGCGTGGTGAACAGGAAATAGCTGGAGCCGGCGACCAGCAGGCCTGCCAGCACCACCAGCCAGCGCGCGCCCAGGGTCGCGGCAAGCGCCCGCCGGTAGCCGCTGGTCATGCCTTCGATGCCGCGCTCGATCACCCGGTAGAGGATGTTGTGCCTCTCCTGGTGGCGCAGCATCCGGCTGCACATCATCGGCGACAGCGAGAGCGCCACGAAGCCGGAGACCAGCACCGCCGCGGCGAGCGACCAGGCGAACTCGGTGAACAGCTTGCCGGTACGCCCCTGCATGAAGCCGATCGGCGCATAGACCGAGGCGAGCGTCACGGTCATCGCCAGCACGGCGAAGCCGATCTCCTTCGACCCGACCAGCGCCGCCTGGAGCGGCTTCATGCCCGCCTCGACGTGGCGGTGGATGTTCTCGAGCATCACGATCGCGTCGTCGACCACGAGGCCGACCGCAAGCACGAGCGCCAGCAGCGTCAGCGTGTTGATGCTGAAGTTGCAGGCGTACATCAGCGCGAACGCGCCGACCAGGCTGACCGGGATGGTGACCAGCGGGATCAGGGTTGCGCGGAACGACCGCAGGAAGAAGAAGATCACCAGCACGACCAGCAGGATCGCCTCGCCGATGGTCTCGAACACGGCCTGGATCGAGTGCTGGATGAAGATCGAGCTGTTGTAGGCCATGTCGGTGCGCATGCCCTCGGGCAGATCCTGCTGGATGATCGGCAGCTCCTTCTCGACCTCCTTGCCGATATCGAGCGGGTTGGCCGTGGCCTGCTTGACCACGCCGAGAGCGACGGCGCTGCGGCCGCTGTAACGCACGTTGACGCGGTGATCGACCGGGCCGAGGTCGGCGTGGGCGACGTCGCCGAGCCGGACCGGATAGCCGCTCTCCTCGCGCAGGATGATGTCCTCGAACTGCTGCGGCGTCTTGAGATCGGTCTGGCTCACGACCGTGAACTCGCGCGCCGAGCTCTCGATCCGGCCGGCCGGGATCTCGATGTTCTGGCGCTCGAGCGCGGTCTCGACATCCTGCGGGGTCAGGTGGTAGGCGGCCAGGCGCGCGGCATCGAGCCAGATGCGCATGGCGTAGCGCCGCTCGCCGAAGATGCGCACATCCGCGACGCCCGGCAGGTTCTGCAGCCGGTCCTTCACGAAGCGGTCGGCGAAATCGGTGACCTCGAGGGCCGAGTGGCGGTCCGACGAGAATGCGAGATAGAGGATCGGCTGGGCATCGGCCTCGACCTTGGCGATCACCGGCTCGTCGATCTCGTCCGGCAGCAGCGCGCGCACCCGGCTGACCCGGTCGCGGACGTCGTTGGCGGCGGCGTCGGGGTCGCGGTCGAGCCGGAAGCGGATCGTGATCTGGCTCTTCTCCTGGCGACTGATCGAGCTCATGTAGTCGATGCCCTCGATCCCCGAGAGCGACTCCTCGAGGATCTGGGTGACCTGGCTCTCGATGATGTCCGAGGATGCGCCCTTGAAGTTGGTCTCGACCGTGACCACGGGCTCATCGATCTTCGGGTACTCGCGAACCGTCAGCCGGCCGTAGGCGATCAGACCGACGAGGCCCACGACCAGCGACATCACGGTCGCGAGCACCGGCCGGCGAATCGAGAGCTCCGACAGGACCAAGGCTTCAGACCTCCGCTCTGGGCACCGCCTTGACCGGGGCCCCGTCCCGGATCTTGAGCTGGCCCGCGGTCACGACCTGATCGCCGGGGCTCAGACCCTCGACGATCTCCGCCATGCCGTCGCGGCGGATGCCGACCTTGACCTTGGTGAACGCCGCCTTGCCGTCGACGACCTTGAACACGAACTGGTCCTGGCCCTGAGGCACCAAGGCCTGCTCGGGCACCTGGATCGCATCCTCGCGTTCGTTCAGGACCAGGCTGATCCGCGCGAACATGCCCGGCCGCAGCCGGCCGTCCTGATTCGGCAGGCGGGCGCGCAACAGGATGCTGCGGCCGCTCTCGTCGATCAGCGGGTCGATCGCGTAGACCTCGCCGTCGAACCGGTCGCCGGCGAACGCGTCGACACCGAGCTGCAGGTTCTGCCCGGGCTTGACCGCGCCGACGTAGACCTCGGCGACCCGGAAATCGACCTTGAGCGGATCGATCTGCTCCAGGTTGACGATGTCCTTGCCGACGTCGATGAAGTCGCCGACCGAGGCTTTGCGCAGCCCGACCACGCCGTCGAACGGCGCTTTGAGCACGGTCTTGTCGAGCCGCGCCTTGGCGAGCTCGAGCGACGCCTGGTCGGCGCGCAGCTCCGCCATCGCCTCATCGCGCGCCTTGGTGGTGCCGGCCTTGCGGTTGAGGAGGTCGACCGCCCGCGCGTAGTTCGACTGGGCGAGCCAGAGGGCCGCCTGCGCCTGCTCGACCGCGGCGCGCCAGACCGTATCATCCAGCAGCACGAGCGGGTCGCCCTTCTTGACGCGCTGGCCCTCGTCGAACTTGAACTCGGCGATCCGGCCGGCGATCTCCGGGCGCACGACCACCGATTCGTTGGACCGGAGCGAGCCGACCGCGGTCAGGCGCCGCTGGATCGGCCCGGCCTTGGCCGGCGCGGTCTCGACCGGGATCTGCATGTTGGCGGTCGCGGCCTGCTGGCCGGGGCCGCCGGCGGCCGGCGCCGAGGCGTAGAAGTACCACCAGGCGCCGCCAGCCACAGCGAGCATGCACAACGCGATGACGATCTGGGTGAAGGCCTTCACGGACGGTCCTGGTGCTCGCTCCTTTTGGACGCGCCCGGCGGCACGCCCGATTTGCTCCGCCGCGAGGCGGTACCGATCACGCTCCCGGGCCGCTCCCAGCCTGCGGCATGTCCGGATGCACGGCAAATCTAGGGCGGCCGGCCGAACGTCACAATAGCCGAAGCCGGGATTCACCCGCGGCGCGCTGGCGCGGCGCTCACAGGGTGACCGAGAGGCCGCCGTCGACCACCAGCACGTGGCCGTTGACGTAGGCGCCGGCCTTGGACGCGAGGAAGACCACGGCGCCCCCGATCTCCTCGGGCCTGGCCCAGCGGCCGAGCGGCGTCCGGCGCTCGACCCAGGCCGTGAACTCGCGATCGGCGAGCAGGGCCGTGTTCATCTCGGTCGCGAAATAGCCGGGCGCGATCGCATTGACGGTGATGCCGCTCGGGCCGAGCTCGGCCGCCATCGAGCGGGTCAGCGCGTGCAGGCCGGCCTTGGCGGCGACGTAGGCGTGCACGGTCGGCCGGGCGAGGATCGCGACCACGGAGCCCGTGCTGATGATCCGGCCAGCACCCTGGCGCAGCATGATCCTCGCGGCCTCGCGGGCGCTCCTGAAGCAGGCCGAGAGGTTGGCCGCGATCACCCGCTCCCAGTCGGCATCGGTCCATTCGGTGAGCGGCACCCGATGCTGGATGCCGGCGTTGTTGACCAGCACGTCCAGCCGGCCGTGGCGGTCGGCGAGGTCCTGGATCGCGGCCGCGACGGCGGCGCCGTCGGTGACGTCGAAGGCGATCGCCTCGGCCCGGTAGCCGCGCCGGCGCAGCCCCTCCGCACGCTCCTCGATGCTCGCGCGATCACGCCCGTTCAGGACCACGAGCGCGCCATGTTCGGCCAGCGCCTCGGCCATCGCGAAGCCCAGCCCGCGCGAGCTGCCGGTGACCAGCGCGACCTGGCCGTCGAGCGCGAACAGCTCCGACATCTCATCGTCTCCGGTTTGCCGCCCCCCAAGTCGTCGCGGCGCTTTACAGCCGACCGAGCTTGGGAAACAAACATGGCCCATGTCGATCGAACGGGACAGCCCGCATTTCCGCATCCTCGAGCGCCTGTGCGCGATGCCGAAGCCGGTGCGCGGCATCTCGGGCGCGATGCTCGAGCGCCACTTCGAGGCCGGCTGGGCGGTCGAGGAGCTCGCGGCCGCGGGTCTGATCGCGGCCCGGGGCTGGGCGAATGGGCCCGGCGCGGTCTGGATTCCCACCGCGAGCGGCGAAGCGCTCTGGCGCGAGCTCAGCGACGGCGGCCACGAGCGGACGTAGGCTGCAGCGAGGGCAAGTTCAACGTGGTCGAGTACATGTGGCCGCGCCCGGGCCAGACCGAGGCCGTGCCGAAGCCTCCTACGTGACCGAGGTCGCGACCAAGTCTGCGGCGTCGGTTACTACAAGTAACCGGTTCCTTCGCGTTTCGGCGCACACGCCTGCACTGGCCGGCAGACGGTTCAGGCCTCTCTGCGTCGAGCAACCGCGCAGAACCCTCATGCGCGGGGTGCGGCGCCAGGGGTCAGGCCCTCCAAACGCGATCAAGGGCTGATCTCCCCTCGAGGGTGCGCAGACCGCGCGTTGAGGTTGCGATCGTGGACGCACGTCGCGCCCGGGAAGCGACCCAGCATGATCATCAGCCGCGCAAAGAACGGCAGGCGTGACTGACCGGCGTCACTGACCGGCGCTGCCGCCGGTCAGAACGTCCGTAGATTCAGGCCGCCATCGACGTACACCACCTGACCGACGGTGAACGGCAGGCCGCCGCAGGCGAGCGTCGCGACCGCGCGGCCGACGTCCTCGGGCTCGCCCCAGCGGGCGATCGGGCTGAGGCCGTTCTCGATCCGTTGCTGGTAGCGCTCGGCGACCGGCGCGGTCATCGGGGTCCGGATCACCCCCGGACGGACCTCGTGGACGCCGATGCCCTCGGCCGCGAGGCGGAGCGCGAACAGGCGGGTCAGCATCGAGGCGCCGGCCTTGGGGATGCAGTACTCGCCGCGATCGGTCGAGGCGATCTCGGCGTTGACCGAGGTGATCGTGATGATCGAGCGGTGCGGCGCGTCGTCGCCGGGCCGCACCGTCAGCATGCGCCGCGCGACCTCCTGGGTC
>DATAOG010000420.1:0-2930 GCA_036265855.1 Geminicoccaceae bacterium
ATCTATCTTCTGTTCCACTGAGCGGGCCGGCGCGGCGCGCCCGCGACCGTGGCGGCCGCCGCCGCCATAAAGGATTGCCGGGCGCGCCGAAAGACGACACTCTGAGCGCGGGTTCGACCGACGGCCCTGCCAAGCCTGGCAGAGGCCGTCACCGCGCCAGAGGAGATCCTGGCCATGCAGACCATGGCGCCGGGCGAGATCCTGGGCAAGCTCGCCGGCTTCCCGATCCGGGTGTTCGAGCGGGGCGATGTCGTGCTCGCTCAGGGCAGCATGACCGGCCGGCTGCTGTTCCTGAAGCAGGGCGTGGTCGACATCGTGATGGAAGAGGTCTTTCTCACTCGGGTGACCGAGCCCGGGGCGGTGTTCGGCGATGTGGCGCTCCTGCTCCAGCAGCCCCACACCGCGGACGTGCTGGCGGTCGAGTCCTCCAGCTTCTACGTGGTCGAGGAGGCCGAGGCCTTCCTGCGCTCCGAGCCGCTCGCGGCGCTCTATGTCGCGACCGTGCTCGCCGGCCGTCTCTACGGCGTCAACCATCTGCTGATCGAAGCGCGCAACCGCGCGGCCGAGGCCGGCGCGCGGCGCGGCTTCGTCATGGACCTGGTCGAGCGGCTGGGCCGCGCGCTCCAGCTTCGGGTGCCGCCCCGATCGCCATAGCGGCGCAGTGCCGCCGCGGCTCGGACGATCATTGACGGGTCCGGGTGCTGATCGTTGAATGGCGCGCGCCGCCATGAATCGACCGCCAGGAAAGAGCCCCTGACCATGCTGGAGCTGGCCCGCCGCAGCGACGAGCCGCCGATCGCCGGCAACCGGACCCACGACTTTCTGGCCGCGCTCGAGCAGAAGGTGCTCTGGCTCGCCTGCTGGATGATCCATCACGCCAACCATGTCCGGGAGAGCCGGGACGGGCTCAAGGTCGGCGGCCATCAGGCGTCCTGCGCCTCGGTCGCGACGCTGATGACGGCGCTCTATTTCGACGTGCTGCGGCCGGGCGACCGGGTCGCGGTCAAGCCGCACGCGAGCCCGATGTTCCACGCGATCCAATACCTGCTCGGCCGGCAGAGCCGCGACAAGCTCGAGCGGTTTCGGGCGTTCGGCGGCGCCCAGGCCTATCCCTCGCGGACCAAGGACACCGACGGCGTCGATTTCTCGACCGGCTCGGTCGGGCTCGGCGCCGCGATGACGCTGTTCGCGTCCCTGACCCAGGACCTCCTGCACGAGCGCCGGCTTGTGCCCGAGGAGCAGTCGAAGGGGCGCATGGTGGCGATCGTCGGTGACGCCGAGCTCGACGAGGGCAACGTCTTCGAGGCCCTGCTCGAGGGCTGGAAGCACGACGTCCGCAACGTCTGGTGGGTGATCGACTACAACCGCCAGAGCCTGGATCGGGTCGTGCCCGAGCGGCTGTTCAAGAAGATCGAGGATTTCTTCGGCGCGGTCGGCTGGCAGGTGGTCACGCTCAAGTACGGCCGGCTGCTGCAGGCCGCGTTCGCCCGCCCCGACGGCCAGGCCTTGCGCAAATGGATCGACGACTGCCCGAACGACCTTTATTCGGCGATCACCTTCAAGGGCGGCAGCGCCTGGCGCCAGCACCTAGAGCACGACCTGGGCCACCTGGCCGGCATCCGGGCGCTGCTCGAGGACCACGACGACGAGGCACTTGGGCGCCTGATGACCAACCTCGGCGGCCACGACCTGGACGCTGTGCTCGAGGCGTTCCGGGGCGTCGATAACGACCGGCCGCACTGCTTCATCGCCTACACGATCAAGGGCTTCGGCCTGCCGTTCGCGGGTCACAAGGACAATCACGCCGGCCTGATGACGGTCGATCAGATGGCGGCCTTCAAGGCGGCCAATCGCATTGCCGACGGGCAGGAGTGGGAGCGCTTCGCCGGCCTCGAGCTCGACCCCGAGGAGCTCGCGGCGTTCTGCGCGAAGGTGCCGTTTGCCAGGCGGACCGAGGCGCACGCGAGCGGCCACGTCCCGGTGCCGCTCATGCTCGCGCAGGGCCGCCGGGCAGCGCGCGCCTCGACCCAGGAGGCGTTCGGCCGGATCATGGGCGAGCTCGCGCGCGACGAGGGCGAACTCGCGACCCGGATCGTTACGACCTCGCCCGACGTCACGGTCTCGACCAACCTCGGACCGTGGGTCGCGCGCCGGAGCGTCTTCAACCGCGCCGAGCATGCGGACGTGTTCAAGGTCGAGCAGGTGGCCTCGAGCCAGCTCTGGGCCGAGAGCCGGCGCGGCCAGCACGTCGAGCTCGGGATCGCCGAGAACAACCTGTTCCTGATGCTGGCGGCGCTCGGCCTAGCCGGCCCCTTGTTCGGCCAGCGCCTGCTGCCGGTCGGCACGCTTTACGACCCGTTCATCGCCCGCGGGCTGGATGCGCTGACCTACGCGAGCTACCAGGACGCGCGCTTTCTGCTGGTCGCGACCCCGTCGGGGATCACACTGGCGCCCGAGGGCGGCGCGCATCAGTCGGTCTCGACCGGCCTGATCGGCATCGGCCAGCCCGGGCTGCTCGCGTTCGAGCCCGCCTATGCGGACGAGCTCGCGGTGATCATGCGCTTTGCCTTCGAGCATCTCCAGGCCGAGGACGGCGGCTCGGTCTATCTCCGGCTCTCGACGCGGCCGATCGAGCAGCCAAAGCGCGAGATGAGCGAGCCGCTGGCGGCGGACGTCCTGGCCGGCGGCTACTGGATCAAGGAGCCCGCGGCCGGCACCGAGATCGCGCTGGTCGGCTCGGGCGCGGTCCTGCCGGAGGTGCTGGAAGCCGCCGATGCGCTGGTCGACGACCTGCCGGGCCTGGGCGTGCTCGCGGTGACCTCTGCGAGCCGCCTGCACGCCGGCTGGCGCGCTGCCCAGAGCCGCCGGACGGCGGGCGATGATGGCGCCTGCTCGACCCTCGAGCGCCTGCTGGCGCCACTGATCGCGGA
>DATAOG010000421.1:0-1998 GCA_036265855.1 Geminicoccaceae bacterium
GTCATTCGCGGCGAGCTCGGCTTCGAGGGCTGCCTGTTGAGCGACGATCTGAGCATGGGAGCGCTTGCCGGCAGCATCGGCGAGCGGACCGCGGCAGGACGCGCCGCGGGCTGCGATCTCGCGCTTCACTGCAACGGCCGCTACGCCGAGCTGGTCGATGTGTTGGCCGCGGCCGGGCCGCTCGAGGGCGACGCCGCGCTGCGCGCCGAGCGGGCCCTGCGCCAGCGCCGCGCCCCGGAACCGCTCGATCGGAGCGCCGCAGAAGCTCGGCTCGAGGCCCTGCTCGCCGCGCTCGAGCCCGCACTCCAGGCCGGCGCGTGAGCCATGGACGCCGCCTCGATCGGCCAAGCGCTCTCGGTCTGGCTGCTGCCGGTCGTGATCGCGATCACGCTGCACGAGGCCGCGCACGGCTGGATGGCCGAGCGCTGCGGTGACAACACCGCCCGGATGCTCGGCCGGGTCACCTTCAATCCGATCAAGCACATCGATCCGTTCGGAACGCTGATCCTGCCGGGGCTGCTGCTGCTGTTGCACGCGCCCTTCCTGTTCGGCTACGCCAAGCCGGTGCCGGTCAATTTCGGCCGCCTGAACCACCCCAAGCGCGATATGATCTGGGTCGCGCTGGCCGGCCCGGTCACCAATGTCCTGCTCGCGCTGATCGCCGCGCTGCTGCTGCATCCGGCGGCCTATCTGCCGGCAACGCTCGCGGCCTGGGTCGGCGAGAACCTGGCCAATGCGATCATCATCAACGTCGTGCTCGCCGTGTTCAACATGCTGCCGCTGCCGCCTCTCGACGGCGGCCGGGTCTTGACCGGCCTGCTACCCAATCCCTATGCCTGGAAGTTCGCCCAGCTCGAGCGCTACGGCCTGATGATCCTGGTCGCGTTGCTGATCCTGGTGCCGATGACCGCCGAGGCCATGGGCATGCCGTTCAATCCGCTCGCGAGCGTCCTCTGGCCGCCGGTCCAGGTCCTCTATCAGACGATCCTGACGCTGGCCGGGCTGGCCTGAGCTCCCGGCCCCGCCGATGACCGCCGCGCCCGAGCCCGCCGCCTCGACGCCGGCGCCGCCGGCCGGCTTCGTGGTCGACCTGGACGGGTTCGAGGGCCCGATCGATCTCTTGCTGGCGCTCGCCCGCGAGCAGAAGGTCGACCTTGCCAGGATCTCGATCCTGGCGCTCGCCGATCAGTATCTCGCGTACATCCAGCAGGCGCGCGAGCTGAAGCTCGAGATCGCGGCCGACTATCTGGTGACCGCAGCCTGGCTGATCTACCTGAAGTCGCGGCTGCTCCTGCCGCAGCCGCCGGCCGCGGCGGAGCCTGGTGCTGATGAGCTCGCCGAGGCGTTGGCCAACCGGCTGCGCCGGCTGGACGCGATCCGGCGCGCGGCCGAGCAGCTGCTGCGCCGGCCGCAGCTCGGTCGCCAGCGCTTCGGCGCAGGCCGCCCGACCGGGCTGCGAGTCCGGCGTCGGAGCCGCTTTCGCCTGGCGCTGCACGAGCTGCTGCAGGCCTACGTCGACCAGCGCCTGCGCTCGCGCGAGCAGCGTCTGACGCTGACCGCGCCGGCGGTGTTCCGAGTCGAGGACGCGCTCAAGCGCCTGATCCGGACACTCGGCGGGCCCGACTGGCGCAACCTGCTCGCCTGTCTGCCCCCCGACCTCACCGACGAGCTGCTGCGGCGGTCCGCGCTCGCGGCCCATCTCGCGGCCAGCCTCGAGCTCGCCCGCGACGGCCTCCTCGAGATCAGCCAGACGAGCCCGTTCGGGCCGGTCTACGTCCGGCGCCGGCGCTGAGCCGCGGCCATGGACCGGGAGCTGGGCAAGCGGATCGTCGAGGCGCTGCTGTTCGCGGCCGAGGCGCCGCTGGATGCCGCGACCATCCAGGCGCATCTGCCGGGCGGGCTGCACGCCGGCGAGCTGCTCGACGAGCTGGTCCAGGACTATGCCGAGCGCGGCGTGCGGGTCGAGAACCGCGGCGGCCGATTCGCGCTCCGGACCGC
>DATAOG010000422.1:0-1689 GCA_036265855.1 Geminicoccaceae bacterium
CTGCGCGACGAGGTGATCACGTTTCTTCTGGCCGGCCACGAGACCACGTCGAACGCGCTGGTCTGGACGTTCTGGCTGCTCGGCCGGCATCCCGAGATCGCCTTGCGCCTGCGCGCCGAGATCGATGCCGGGCTCGGCGAGCGGCCGCCGACGCTCGACGACCTGCCGCGGCTTGGCTACGTCCGGATGGTCCTGGAGGAGGCGATGCGCCTCTATCCGCCGGTCTGGGTGGTCGATCGCAACGCGGTCGCCGACGACGTCCTTGGCGGCCACCGGATCCGCAAAGGCACGCTCGTGATGCTCTCGCAGTACGTGACCCATCGCCACCCGGCGTTCTGGCCGGACCCGGAACGGTTCGATCCCGACCGCTTCGCGCCGGAGGCAGCCAAAGGCCGGCCGCGCTATGCCTATTTTCCGTTCATCGGCGGGCCGCGCATGTGCGTCGGCGCCCAGTTCGCGATCACCGAGGCGACGCTGATCCTCGCCTGCCTTGCCCGGCGCTTCGCGCTGACCCCGATCGCCGGCCTGCCGGTCGAGCCGAACCCGAGCGTCACGCTGCGGCCGCGCCACGGCGTGCCGATGCGCGTCACGGTGCTGAACGGCGGCAGGCGCTGATCCGGCGGGCCGGCCCTCAGTCGGCGCGCTCGACCTTGATCGCGGCGCCGCTCTTGACCGCGCGCAGCGCCTGGACGTCGTCGAGCGCACGGCCCCAGATGTTACAGGGGCTGGCGAGCCGGCATTCGGCGCCCCGCGAGATCGGGGTCGGGCCGAAGCCGATCGCGATCGCATCGCCATCCGGCCAGAAGGCGAGCTCGCCCGGCTCGACCACGTCCTTGGCACCCGCCTCGCGCGTCAGCGCGACCGGCGTCCGGAAATAGACCTCGTCGCCCCAGGTCGAGGCGCGCGCCTCGAAGGGTGCTGCGGTCCAGAGCGCGTCCGCGGTCGGCGTGTCGAGCAGCTCGGCCCGGATCACGAGCGGGCCGATCGTTATCTTCAATGCGCGCATGTCCGCCCCCGATGCTCGTTTGATTGCCGGGTTGACGCTAGCTTCGCGCGCCGGTTTCGGCTAGCGATCGGGCAAAGCCGGAAAATCCGGGAGGAAGCTTGCCCACGCTCCTGATCGGCGCGACCGCGATTTCCTATCGGCTGCGCCGGAGCGCCCGCGCCAGGCGGCTGCGCCTGACCGTCCAGGCGGACGGCGTCGAGGTCGTCGCGCCGGTCCGCATGCGCGAGCCCGAGATCGTCCGGTTCGTCGAGCAGCACCGGGACTGGCTGCTGGACAAGGTGAGCCGGCTGCGGCGGACGCTCGCGGCCCACCCGGGCCAGACCCGGCTCGCCGACGGCGGCCGGATCCCGTACCGCGGCCGCCCGGTCGAGCTCAAGGTCGAGCCCGCCCTCGGGCTGCGGGCGACGGTCGACTACCGCGACCGCTTCGAGGTCCGGCTTCCGGTCCGCGTCCTGGAGAGCCAGCGCGCGCACTCGATCGAGGCGGCGCTCACCGGCTGGCTCCGCCGCCAGGCGCGGCTCGACGCCGAGCGCCTGATCGCGCGCCACGGCCCGCCGCACCGCCTGGTGCCGAAGGGGCTGAGGATCAAGGACCAGCAGCGGATCTGGGGCAGCTGCTCGGCACGCGGCCTGATCAACCTCAACTGGCGCCTGGTCCTGGGGCCCGAGCCGGTGTTCGAGTAC
>DATAOG010000423.1:0-1618 GCA_036265855.1 Geminicoccaceae bacterium
GGCTGCGGGCCCTTTCCCCGGCACGATCTCGGCTGCGAGGGCTATGCCCTGTCGCGACCGCTATTGGAGCTGACCGCGCGCAGGCGCCTGCTGCGGCTGCCGAACGTCCTGCTGCGCGACCGCTGCCGCGTGCTCGAGATCGTTCCGGCCGACGACGGCCGCGTCGCCGGCGTCCGCTGCCGGGCAGCCGCAGGCCTCGAAGAGGTGGTGCCGGCCGATCTCGTGGTCGATGCCTCGGCGCGCGGCGATCTGAGCCCTTGCCTGCTCCGGGCCACCGGCTGGCCGGACCTCCAGACGACCAGGATCGGGATCGACATCACCTACATGACCGCGACCTTCGCGATCGCCGGCGGCGCGCGCGATTGGAAGCTCGCGATCACCTACCCCGACCGCCAGGAGGACACCAGGATTGCCATTGTGGTCCCGATCGAAGGCCAGCGCTGGATGGTGGCCGTCGGCGAGCGCTACGGCACTATCCCTCCGGCGGACGAGGCGAGCTTCCGTGAGTGCCTCCGCCAGCTCAGGACGCCCACGATCCACGATGCGATCAGGGCCGCGCCGATGGTGGGCGGCGTCCACCGCTTCGCGTTGCCCGAAAGCACGCGAGGGCACTACGAGCGGCTCCCGGGCTTGCCGGACGGGCTCCTGCCGATCGGCGACGCGATCTGCCGGTTCAACCCGATCTATGGCCAGGGCATGAGCGTGGCCGGGATCGAAGCCTGCATCCTGAAGGACCTGCTGCGCGCCCGATGCGGCGAGCGGCGGCCTCTGGCCGGCCTCGGCCGGGCCTTCATCGAGGCGGTCCAGCCCGTGGTCGACGCGGCCTGGTCGATGTCGGCGGTGCCCGATCTCGCGCATCCCTTGGCCCGCGGCGAGCGGCCGGCGGACCTGGAGCAGCAGCTGCAGGCCACGATGGCGCTGTTCCGGCTCGCAACCCATGATCCGCAGGCGCACCGGCTGATGGTCGAGGTCCGCCACCTGCTGCAACCCCTGTCCGCCTTGCGCGCGCCGGACCTGCAGCGCCGCCTCGAGCTCGAGCTGGCGGCCTGACGCTTCTTCGGCAGGCAGAGGTCGGCGAGCGTGCCCGCGAACGCCTCCGCCGCCATTTTGGCAGGCTTGTAACGATCGGGTTCGCGGCACCCGCCGGATCACTCGACTCTCGAGGTGGACAGAGCCCCGCCGCCGGATCGGCGCTGGAGCCGTCCGCTCTGACCGGATCGATCCGGCGCATCGGATTGGTTAACCGAAAATTAACCGCTGATGGTTAACGCTTCGTTCGGGTGGTCCATGCGACCGTGGGACTCCGCCGCCGCAACAGCTGGTCGTCCAGGTCCCGCCCGAGTTCGACGTCAAGGCGCTCCGGCGCAAGCTCCGCATGTCGCAGGCACGGTTCGCGGCGAGCTTCGGCTTCGGCCTCGCGGCGGTGCAGAGCTGGGAGCAGGGCCGCCGTCGCCCCGAGGGCCCGGCGCGCGTCCTGCTCAAGGTGATCGAGCACGAGCCGGACGCCGTGCGGCGCGCTTTGGCGGCCTAGTTGGCGCAAAAGAGTCCAGGCCCGTTTCCGCCACGGATCCGGCGGCGCGCCGGCCGGCAACACGGGTCAGCGCTCGATCGTACACTC
>DATAOG010000424.1:0-4205 GCA_036265855.1 Geminicoccaceae bacterium
GGGCGTAGGCGCGCGAATAGCCGAACTCGCCCTGCAACGCGTCTTCGACCCAGTGCCGGTAGCGCTGGAGCAGCGGCTGGTCGACGCCGTAGATCGTCTTCAGCCTCGCAACGTCGGCCGAGGTGATGTGCGGATTGCCGCTCGCCATCAGATCGACCGGATCGCCCGGCATCAGGCCGATCAGGCCATAGATCACGAACGACATCAGCAAAAGCACGAGCGCCGCCTCGACCAGGCGGTGAATCAGATAGCGCAGCACCGGGAGCGAGGGGTGGCGGGCGGGCCTCAGCTGGTCTCGGCCCGCCAGTGCTCGACCCAGAGCGTGCTGGCGTCCTGGTGGCCGGTCGGCACCACGCCCTGCAGCCAGAGCGGCCAGATGTGCGGCTCGGAGCGGAAGTAGAGCGGCAGCGCCGGCAGCTCCTCGGCGTAGATCTGCTGCAGGCGGCCCCACATGGCCTTGCGCTTGTCGCGGTCGAGCTCCCGCTCGATCGCATCGATCAGCTTGTCCATCTCGGCGTTTTGGAAGCCGGTGTCGTTCTGCCCGGCCCAGCCGTTGGCCTCGGTCGGGATCTGCTCCGAATGCAGCGTGGTGCGCGGCACGTTTTCGGGCGTGCTGATCCAGGCGAACATCGCCATCGCGCTGTACCTGCGTTTGCGGACGGTTTCGCCGAAGAACACCCGGGCCGGCTCGTTGCGGATCCGGACGTCGATGCCGAGCCTTTTCCATTGGCTCTGCAGCACCTGCTCGACCAGCTCGCGCGTGCGATTGCCGGCGGTGGTCATCAGCTCGAGCGTAAGCGGCTGGCCTTGGGCGTTGTGGCGGACGCCGCCCCGGAGGTCGCTCCAGCCCGCCTGATCGAGCAGGGCGCCGGCCGCCGGCAGGTCCTCGTGATACTTCGGCACATCCTCGCTGTAGATCCAGTCGAGCGGGTTGACGGTGGTATCCGCGACGCTCTGGCGGCCCTCGAACAGCTGCTGGCAGAGCGCCTTGCGGTCGAGCCCCATCATCAGCGCGTGGCGCACCCGCCGGTCGGCCAGGATCGGATTGTCGAGGTTGAGATCGACATGCTCGTAGACCAGGCCCGGCTTGTAGACGATCTGGTAGTCCTGGCCGTGGCGCTTCTCGAAGGCGATCGCCTGATCGATCGTCAGGCCGAGCTCGCCCGCAATCATGTCGATGCCGCCGGCGAGCAGGTTGGCTTCCAGCGCGGCCGTGTTCTCGATCACCTTGACGACGATCCGCTTGAAGAACGGCTTCTCGCCCCACCAGGTCGGGTTCGGCTCGAGCACGACGAACGCGCCGGTCGAGACCTCGGTAATCCGATAGGGACCGAAGTAGAGCCCGGGATTGGTGGTCCCCGTATCGAACGTGGTGCGCGAGCGATAGGCCTTGGGGTCGGCCTCGAACACCGGCCGCTCGAGATGCGCGGGCAGCAGCCGGAAGTCGTTGATCGCGTTGTAATCGAAGGTGACCCGGTCGACGTGCATCACGAAGGTCTTGGCGTCGGGCCGGTCGATCGCCGTGATCCGGCGGTAGAGCTCAGCGTTGCTGACGCCGCTGTCGGGATGGTGGCCGACCTCGTAGGTGAAGAGAACGTCGTCGGTCGTCACCGGCGTGCCGTCGCCCCAGGTGGCGTCGGGCCGGATCGTATAGGTGAGCGCGATGCCGTTGCTGCCGTCGGCCCGCTTCTCGAGCACGGCCTTGCGGTTCTCGAGCGTCGGCAGCTCGGTGCAGAGCATGCAGACCAGCTGCCATTTGGCGTCGTAGGCGGTGAACGGCCGCTGCGCCATGCCGAGGATGTAGCTCTTCGCGGCCATGGCATCGATGTTGGGGTGGAAGGTCGACGGAAACTGGGTGATCCCGATCACCAGCTCGTCGCGCGCGGCGCGCGCGCTCGCCGGCAGCCCGAGCGCCAGGATCAGGAACAGGACGGCTGACAGCCGGCGCATCGACGCCTCCGTTGCGATCTCGTCGGCGCGTCTAAATAGACCGGACCTCGATCCGAAACCAGCGTTCCCGACGGGAATATTGCAGCTGCCAGAGGAGATTCCCGGCCGGCGGTCGTCACGGACGCAGCGCGCGGAGGTTGCCGGCCCCTGAGTTTGACAGGACCGAGGTTGTGCCTCAGGCTAGCGCGCAACATCAGGGCGGCATCGGGCGAACGCTCCTCAACAACCGCCAGCCCGCACCAACTGGGGGATCTGACAACGAGTAGCGACAGCGACACCATCCGGATCCAGGCCCCTGCTGCAGCACTTCAATGTCGATCCGCCCTTCTTCGGCGTGCTGGCGGCGCTCGATCTCCAGACCTGGTTCCTGACCCCGCCGATGGCGATATGCGCCGATTACCTCGAGGGCATAGCACCACCGCAGGTCCGGCTGATCGGCATCTTCCGGGGCGCGCTGCTGTTTCTGTTCATGGTCTTTCTGTCGATGATCATGGTCTACAACTTAACCGGGCTGGTGGAATGGCTGCAGCGCTATCTCTACAGCGGCTAGGTCCCGTGCACCGGAGCGGACGACCATGATCGAAGCGAAAAACGAGCTCGTGACCTTCACCGCCGTGCAGGCGGCCCAGCTGATTCGGGACCACAAGCTCAGCGCGCTCGAGCTGACCCAGGCCTGCCTGGAGCAGATCGAGGCGGCGGAGCCCGAGGTCCAGGCGTTCGCCTTTCTCGACCCCGAGCATGCGCAGGCGCAGGCGCGGGCGCTCGACGACCAGCGCGGGCACGGACGGCCGCTCGGGCCGCTGCACGGCGTGCCGGTCGGGGTCAAGGACATCATCGACACCGAGGACATGCCGACCGAGAACGGCACCGTGCTGCACGCCGGGCGCCGGCCGCGCGCCGATGCCGCGGTGGTCAGCCGGCTGCGCGCCGCCGGGGCCGTGATCCTCGGCAAGACCGTGACCACTGAGCTCGCGGTCTACGCGCCCAACAAGACCCGCAACCCGCACGACCCGGAGCAGACGCCCGGCGGCTCATCGTCGGGCTCGGCGGCCGCCGTCGCGGCCCGCATGCTGCCGCTGGCGCTCGGGACCCAGACCAACGGCTCGGTGATCCGGCCCGCGGCCTATTGCGGGGTCTACGGCTTCAAGCCGGGTCACGGCCTGATCTCGCGCGCCGGCATCCTCCGCCAGTCGCCGCCGCTGGACACGGTCGGCGTCATGGCGAACTCGCTGCCCGATCTGGCACTGCTGGCCGAGGTCCTGATGGGCTACGACCCGGCCGATCCGGCGCTCCGGCCGAGCGCCCGGCCGCGCCTGCTCGAGGTCGCGATGGAGCCGCCGCCGGTCGTGCCCGATCTCGGGTTCGTGCGCACCCCGGTCTGGGACCAGGCCGAGGACGAGACCAGGGCGGCGTTCGAGGAGCTGGTCGCGGCGCTGGGCGAGCGCGTCGCGGCGGCCGATCTGCCGCCGGCGTTCGATCACGCGGTGAGCCTGCACGGCACGATCATGGAAGCCGATCTCGCCCGCAGCTTCGCAAAGGAATACGAACGCGGCCGCGACCGGCTGAGCGCCCGGCTCTGCCAGATGATCGAGCGCGGCCAGCGGTGCGTCGCGGTCGACTACAACCGGGCTCTCGATGCGATCCCAAGCCTCGTGGCCGCGCTCGAGCCGCTGTTCGAGCGCTACGATGCGCTGCTGACGCCGGCGACCACCGGGCCGGCGCCGCATGGCCTGGGCTCGACCGGCAGCCCGGTGTTCTGCACGATCTGGACGCTCTGCGGCATGCCCGCGGTGAGCCTGCCGTTGCTGCAGGCGGGCAACGGCCTGCCGCTCGGGGTCCAGCTGGTCGGTCGCAAAGGCGATGACGCCAGGCTGCTGCGCACCGCGCGCTGGCTGATCGAGACGCTGCGCGCCGAGGTCTGAGCCCGGCCGGGCTACCTGCCACCGAACTGGTCCTCGCCGCTCCGGACCGCCTCGCCCACGCTGACGACCATCAGCGCGACGCCGATCAGCACCACGATCCAGAGCGCGATCGAGGAGATCTTGGCGAGCACAATCCCGAGAAAGGCGATCGCGATGATCAGCGCGATCCCTCCGCCGACCAGGGTGGGGAGCAAGTCGGCCTCGCTCTCTGTGGCCCGCAGCCCAGCAATAGATGGCCGGCCACGACGACGTGAAGCCGCGCGCCCGGCGAACGCGTGGTGACATCGGGCGCGTCCCGGTCTATCGAGGCGTGACGCTTGGCGGGGTCGCCCC
>DATAOG010000425.1:0-1663 GCA_036265855.1 Geminicoccaceae bacterium
CGTCTCGGCAGTGCTCCCGTAAAGTGCCTGCAGGCGTGCGATCCGTTCCTCGATCGGCGGATGGCTGCGCAGCAGCGACGGCTCCGGCAGGCGTTGTCCCGGCAGCAGGATCTGCTCCCAGAACCCGCGCTGATGACGCTCGAGCTTGGCGAGCGCCGAGATCAGGCCCTCGGAATCCCCGGTAAGGCCGGCGGCGTCCAGATCGGCGTCGAACTCGCGCGCCCGCGACAGCGCGAGCTGAAGCAGAACCGTGAGCTGCGGCGCGAACAGCAGCAGCAGGATCAGAAGACCGGGTGGCGGCGCGCCGCCACCGAGCCAGATCGGCAGGCCGATGATCACGAGGCTGAGCCCGAGCAGGGTCATGACCCGGGTCAGTCTTCCGACCAGGTCGGCAAGGCTCATCAGCCAGAGATCGCGGTTCCTGATGTGGCTGATCTCGTGCGCCAGCACCCCGGCCAGCTCGCGCAGATCGAGCCGGCGCAGAATGCCGTCGGTCAGCGCGATCACCGCGTGGTCGCGATCGCCGACCGAGAACGCGTTGAGCATCGCGCTGGGAATGTAGTACAACCGCGGCATCTGCTTCAGCCCGGCGCGCTCGGTCAACCGGGCCAGCACCTCGAACGCCCGCGGCAGCCGGTCCGGTGCGAGGGCTCGCGCGCCATAGAGCCGAAGTACCATGTGGGGCGAGAGCCTGGGACCAAACGTCAGCGCGAGCGCCGCGCCGAGCGCCATGCCGAGCACCCCGCCCGCACCGAACAAGAACCAGCCGCAGGCCGCCAGCAGGGCGATCATGCCGCCCAGCAGCAGGACCGACTGCACGACGTTGCGTAGCTTATGGCGCCGCCGCTCGGCCGCATCCAGCGGCGCCAGAGGCCGGCCGATCGCGACCCGGGGTGCAAGCATGACGGTGCGCAAGATAGGTCTGCCGCCAGACGCCGCAATGATCGGCCCATGATCGAGCGCTACGCATTCGGTCGGGCGCGAGCTTGACCGGGCGCGGCCGACCGGCGCAAGCATCTGCCGATCGCGGTCGGGTCGGACGCGCCCGGACCGCCTGAGACCAAGACCCCGGCCTTTGCCCCGGGAGGCATCGATGGCCTCGAACGATCCGCTGCTCCAGCCGTTCCGGCTGAAGCACCTCGTGCTCAAGAACCGGATCATGAGCACCGCTCACGAGCCCGCCTATTCCGAGGACGGCCTGCCCAAGGACCGCTACCGGCTCTACCACGTCGAGAAGGCCAAGGGCGGGATCGCGCTGACGATGACCGCGGGTTCCGCGATCGTGGCCGAGGACAGCCCCGCCGCGTTCGGCAACCTGCACGCCTATCGCGACGAGATCGTGCCCTGGCTCCGCCGGCTTGCCGACGAGTGCCACGAGCACGGCGCCGCGGTGATGATCCAGATCACGCACCTCGGGAGGCGCACCAACTGGAACAGGGCCGACTGGCTGCCGGTGCTCGCCGCGTCCCCGGTCCGCGAGCCGGCGCATCGCTCGTTTCCGAAAGAGGCGGAGGACTGGGATCTCGCCCGGATCACGAGGGCCTACGCCGCAGCCGCCGAACGCATGCAGGCCGCGGGGCTGGATGGCATCGAGATCGAGGCGTACGGCCATCTGCTCGACGGCTTCTGGTCGCCCGCGACCAATCGCCGGACCGACGCCTAC
>DATAOG010000426.1:0-3446 GCA_036265855.1 Geminicoccaceae bacterium
ATCGCCGTCTGGCCGGGCTTTCGCGACCGCGCCTACGGCCTTGCGGTCGACGTCGGCTCGACCACGATCGCGGGCCATCTGTGCGATCTCGCGAGCGGCGAGGTGACGGCGTCTGCCGGGCTCATGAACCCTCAGATCCGCTTCGGCGAGGACCTGATGAGCCGGGTCTCGTACGTGATGATGAACCCGGGCGGCGAGCGCGAGATGACCCGGGTCGTGCGCGAGGCGGTCGCGAGCCTCGCCGCGCAGGTTGCGGCCGAGGCGGCGATCGACCCGCGCGAGATCCTGGAGCTCACCTTCGTCGGCAATCCGATCATGCACCATCTGCTGCTCGGGATCGACCCGACCGAACTCGGCGGCGCGCCGTTCGCGCTCGCGACCAATGAGGCCATCACGCTCTGGGCGACCGAGCTTGACCTTTTGGGCGTGCACCCGAACGCGCGCGTGTACGTGTTGCCGTGCATAGCGGGCCACGTCGGCGCCGATACCGCCGGCGTGCTGCTGTCCGAGGCGCCGCATCTGGCCGACGAGATGACGCTGATCGTCGACGTCGGCACCAACGCCGAGATCGTGCTCGGCAACCGGCGGCGGCTGCTCGCGGCCTCGTCGCCGACCGGGCCGGCGTTCGAGGGCGCCCAGATCTCCTGCGGCCAGCGCGCGGCGCCCGGGGCGATCGAGCGCGTGCGGATCGACGCCGACACCCTTGAGCCGCGCTTCAAGGTGATCGGCTGCGACCTCTGGTCGGACGAGCCGGGCTTCGCCGAAGTGACGCGCAGCACCGGCGTGACCGGTGTCTGCGGCTCAGGCATCATCGAGGCGCTGGCCGAGATGTTCCTTGCCGGCATCCTCCGGCGCGACGGCACGATCGACGGCGCGCTGGCGGCGCGCAGCCCCAGGATCCAGGCCGACGGCCGGACCTTCTCCTACCTGCTCCACGCCGGCGAGCCGGAGCTGCGCATCCTGCAGACCGACGTGCGCGCGATCCAGCTCGCGAAGGCCGCGCTCTACGCCGGGGCCCGGCTGCTGATGGACCATCTCGGGATCGAGCGGGTCGAGCGGATCACGCTCGCCGGCGCCTTCGGCAGCCACATCGACGTCAAGTACGCGATGGTGCTGGGGCTGATTCCGGACTGCGATCTCGCCAAGGTCAGCTCGGCCGGCAACGCCGCCGGCACCGGCGCCCGGATCGCGCTGCTCAACAAGGCGGCGCGATCCGAGATCGAGCGGCTGGTCAAGCGGATCGAGAAGATCGAGACCGCGGTCGAGCCGCGCTTCCAGGAGCACTTCGTCGGCGCGATGGCGATCCCCCATGCCAGCGCGCCGTTTCCTCACCTCGCCGCGATCGTCGAACTGCCGCCGCCGGCGCCGGATGTCGCGCCGGCGGCCGGCGATCGGCCGCAGCGTCGGCGACGGCGGGCCTGATCCCGACCCGCCCGGCCGCGCCGCGGCCAGTTGCTCAGGGGCCGCGTCGACGGCTACTCCCTTCCGCTTCTTGCGCGCTTGCGGCAAGCTACGGCCGCAATGACTCCTAGTGAGCAGCCGACGGCCATGCCAAGAAGGCTGAAATCGACGCCACCGGTGCCGGGAAGCATCCGCGAGACTTGGCGATCATGAGCGAGCTGCCGGAGTTCCCGCCGCTTTATCGGCCGTTCGCGGTCACGCCGGAGCTCGACCCGTTCGAGCGCTGCCTCAAGATCGCCGCCGACGGCGCTGAAGCCGGCACGCTGCTCTGGAGCATCGGCCAGGAGGCCTGCGAATGTGCGGTGGTGCTGGCGCCCGAGCAGTCGCTCGAGGCGTCGCTGCCGGTGGTGCTGATCGCGATGCTGGCGCTGGGCGACGCGCTCGGCAGCCTGGTGCCGCCGCTGGTCGCGGTGACCTTCGGCTGGCCCGACCGGATCGAGGTCAATGGCCGCGTGGTCGGCGGCGTCCGGATGGCGAGCGCGCCGAGCAATGTGCCGAGCGGACCGCCCGAGTGGCTGGTGATCGGCTTTGGCATAGCGCTGCGGCCGCCCTCGCCCGAGGGCGAGCCCGGCGAGCACGGGCACCGGACCACGCTTGCCGACGAAGGTTGCGGCGAGGTCGGGACGGTCGATCTCCTGGAGGCCTTCGCGCGCCACTTTCTGGCCTGGATCAACCGTTGGCAGGAGGACGGCGTCGGCCCGGTCGTGCGGGCCTGGATGAGCCGCGCGACCGGGCTCGGCAAGCCCGTCGAGATCGAGGTCGGCGGTCATAAGCGCCAGGGCACCTTCACCGGGCTCGCGGAGAGCGGGGCGATGCGTCTGGTCAAGGACGGCGTGACCCAGACGATCTCGCTCGACGAGGCGATCCGCGGGCCGAGCTGGTCGGTCTGGCGCGGCGCGCGGCCGCCGACCGGCCCGGCGTGACGGACAGCCAAGGCATGCGCTTGCGGCTCGACCTCGCCTTCGCGCGGCCGGGCTGGACGTGCGCCCAAGGAGGTGACTTGGATGGATGAGGACGTGTTCAACATGAGCCTGCGCAAGTTCCTGAAGAAGGTCGGCGTGACCTCGCAGCGCGAAATCGAGAAGGCGGTCCGCGACGCGCTCGACCAGGGCCGGCTCAAAGGCGACGAGACGCTGCAGGCCGAGGTCACGCTGAAGGTCGGCGGCGTGCAGCTGACCGAGAAGATCGACGGCAAGATCGAGCTCGCCTAGCTGTGCTTGCAACGGCAGCGCCGAGCCGAGCATTCCTCGCCGGTCCGTTGGCGCGCGCCTTGGCAGTCGCCGGCGGCGGCCCCGCCGGCGCGCCTGCACCGGGCCAGGCGCCGCGCTGAGGCCCGCGCGATGTCTGAAGTGACGATCCGCTTCGCGACCGCCGCCGATGCCGCGACCATCGTCTTGCTGATCCGGGCGCTCGCCGACTATGAGCACCTGATCGGGAAGGTGCGGATCAGCGAAGCGGACGTCCTGCGCGACGGCTTCGGCGAGCGGCCGTGCTTCGAGTGTCTGCTCGCCGAGTCCGACGAGGCGGCGGTCGGTTTTGCGCTCTTCTACCATACCTATTCGACCTTCGCCGGCCGGCCCGAGCTCTGGGTCGAGGACATCTTCGTCGCCGAGGCGGCCCGCGGCCGCGGTGTCGGCCGCGAGCTGATGGCGCGGCTCGGCGCGATCGCGCTCGAGCGCGACTGCGCCCATCTGGCGCTATCGGTCCTGCACTGGAATCCGGCGCAGGACTTCTACCGCCGGCTCGGGCTGGAGCACGTGCAGGACTGGTTGTCCTATCGGGTCGACCGCGAGGGCATCGCGCGTCTGGCCGCTGGTGAGCGATTGTCCCGGGCCGGCTCGGGCGCCACGTGACCTTCGGGTGCGTCGAGGTGAGCCTCCTGGGACTGGCTGAGCTGGGCCCGGCAGAGCTCCGTGTGAACTTCGGGCGCGGCGCCCTCGGCCGCACAGGCCCGGGCCAGCGCCTTACCAATGAGCACCATGCTG
>DATAOG010000427.1:0-2418 GCA_036265855.1 Geminicoccaceae bacterium
ATCGCGCCGAAGATCCCGAACATCAGCGCCGAGATGAAGATCGTCGTGATGTAGGGGTGGTCGGCCAGCGGCGGGACCAGCACGAGCAGCGCGATCAGGGCCGCGACCTTGAGCGTCCGCGCCGGCCGCGAGGTCGCGACCCCGGCGCCGGCCGCGACCATGGTCACGATCCCCGCTCCAGGCTCACGGCCGCTCGCCCTGCGCCGTGAACAGGCCCTGCGGCCGGAAGATCAGGACCAGCACGATGATGATCGGGGTGATCACGCTCTGCCAGCCGGCCGACATGAAGAAGAACGCGTAAGCCTCGACAATTCCCAAGAGAAAGCCTGCGGCGATCGCGCCCGGGATGTTGCCGAGCCCGCCCAGGATCACGACCGCGAAGCTCTTCAGGACCGGCTGGGCGCCGACCGTGGGGAAGGCCGGAAAGATCGAGATCAGCATGGCGCCGGCCATGCCGGCCAGCGCCGCGCCGATCCCGAACGCGATCGTGTAGATCTTGTTGATGTCGATCCCGAGCGTCTGCGCCGCCTCCGGATGCTGGGCGGTCGCCCGGATCGCCTTGCCGGTGCGGGTGAACTTGACGTAGGCGGCGAGCAGCGCGACCACGACGATCGCGAGTCCCAGGATCACCAGACGCTCGTAGGTGACGGTGATCTCGCCGAAGTCGAGGCTGCCCGGGATCAGCGTCGTGACGCCCCGCCGCTCGCTGCCGAACATGATCAGCGCGAGGTTCTGCAGGATCACCATGAGCCCGATCGTGAGCACGAAGGAATCGAGCAGCCAGTCGCGCCCGGCGCGCCGGCGCAGGGGCTCGACCAGGCCGCGCTCGATCAGGACGCCGGCCACGAACAGCGCCGCGCCCGCGGCCGCGACGCCGACCACGAACGGCAGCCCGAGCGCCGCCGCGACGTAGTACATGACGTAGGCGCCGAGCATGAACAGCTCGCCGTGCGCGAAGTTGACGATCCCGAGGATGCCGAAGATCAGCGACAGGCCGATCCCCATCAGCCCGTACATCGCCCCGCGCACCAGCCCCTGGAAGATCAGCTCCGAGAGCACCGCCGGGTCGGTCAGGATGCTGAGATCGAGCATCAGAGCCATTCCCGGATGATGTCCTCGAGCCGCGCCTCGAAGTCCTGCTGTGGCCCGTGGTGACTGTTCTCACCGAGGTTGAGCACGTAGACGTAATCGGCGATCTCGATCGACTTCTTGACGTTCTGGTCGACCACGAGGATCGTGAACTTCTCGCGTTTCAGCTTGGCGATCTCGGCATAGACGAGGTCGACCAGCTTCGGCATCAGGCCGACCGAGGGCTCGTCCAGCAACAGCGTCTTGGGCCCGGTCATCGTGAGGCGCGCGATCTCGAGCATCCGCTGCTGGCCGCCCGAGAGCGCGCCGGCCGGCTGCCGCCTACGCTCCTTGAGCTCGGGAAAGCGGGCGTAGACCGCCTCGAAGGCGCGCCCGAGCGCCGCCTTGTCGCGCTTGAGGATCCAGCCGCCGAGCTCGAGGTTCTCCTCGACCGTCATGCCCGGAAAGACGCTGTGGCCCTGCAGCAGATAGGCGATCCCCTCGCGCAGCATCGCGTCCGGCGCAAGCCCGGCGATCGATCTGCCATCGTGGATCACATCGCCCTCGCTCGGGCGCAGATAGCCGTAGATCGTGCGCAGCAGCGTCGACTTGCCGGCCCCGTTCGGCCCGATGATCACGGTCACGAGCCCGTCCTGCGCGACCACGTCGACGCCCTTGAGGATCGGCACCTCGCGCGTGTAGCCGGCGACGATCCCCCGCGCCTCGAGGCTCATGGCGGCCTGCAGCCGGGCCGAGCGGCTGGCGTCTTCCCGATCACGACGGGGCCTCCGGCGGGCACCTGGGGTGGCCCGGCCCGCCCCCTGACCGCGGCGCTGCCGCAGCAAGACCGGTCAAGCTGTAGGAGCCGGCCCGGCGGCGGTCAACACGAGCGGCGGCGGACCCGACGACGCGGGCGGTCCAAGGTCCTCGAACCCTCCGGTGCGGGCAGGCGGGGGCGGCGGGCGGCGGCGCCGCCCGATTGACTCGAGCCCCGGCGCGGGCTTCGCTGCGGGCGGATCTCGGGCTTCGCGGTCGGCGCGCACAATGAGAGCGGCGTTCGGAGGGGTGGCGGCCTGGTGCTCGATCCTGGGCACGCTCACGCTTGCGGCCTGCGCCGGCTATCGGCCGGGCTCGCCCGAGCCCAAACCCTTCCTCGAGCGCGCGGAGACCCGGACCGACCGCGGCGTCAGCGCGAGCGCCGCCGTGCTGCTCGGGCCGGAGAGCCAGGCCTATTTCGGCGCCGATCTCGCCGCGCACGAGGTCCAGCCGATCTGGGTACGGATCGAGAACCGGGAGGACGTGCCCTACCGGTTCGCGCCGCGGGCATTCGATCCCTATTACTACACGCCC
>DATAOG010000428.1:0-4252 GCA_036265855.1 Geminicoccaceae bacterium
TCGGTCAGCTGGATGGTGGGCCAGGGCGGCATGCCCGGCTACACCGCCGCCAAGGCCGCGGTGGTGGGCCTGACCCGCGGACTGGCGCGCGACTTCGGGCCGGACAACATCCGGGTCAACTCGATCGCGCCGGGCTGGATCATGACCGAGCGCCAGGTGAGCCTCTGGCTGACCCCGGAAGGCGAGGCGGAGCTGATGCAACGCCAGTGCCTGAAGCGCAAGCTCTACCCGGACGACATGGCGCGGATCGTGCTGTTCCTCGCGGCCGACGATTCGAGCGCCATGACCAACCAGACCTATGTCGCCGACGGCGGCTGGGTGTGAGAGCGCCGTTCGACGCGCCCGGGCAGCGGCCGCTGCGACGCTTGCCGGCCTCACGCTGCTTGCCGCCGGCCTTGCCGACCACGCGCCGGCGGCCGGGCAGCCCGCAAGCGGCGGAGGCGCCAAGCCCGACCAGGCTGCCGTCGATCGCTCGATCCTGAACGGCTATCGCCGCTACAGCGCCACCTGCAGCCATTGCCATGGCGCGGACGGTCTCGGCAGCACGTTCGCGCCGCCCCTGATCGCCCGGCCTTTGCCGTTCGAGCAGTTCGCCGAGATCGTGAACAACGGCCGCGCGCGCGGCAATTCGGTCATGCGGGGCTTCGCCGGCGACCCGAACGTCGCGCCCTACATCGCCGACATCTACAGCTATCTGCAGGCGCGCGCCGCGGGCACGGTCGGTCGTGGCCGGCCGGCTCGCGCGCGCTGAGCGCCGCCCCGGCCGCCACGTCGGCCCGGCAGCTACTGGGTTGCGACCTTATCTGCGGATGACGTGATCGAGAGCAGGTCGCCCTGGTGGGTCAGCACCAGCTCGCGCGGCGGGGTCGTCACCCCGTAGCTCCCGGCCGAAACGATCTGCTTCTGGCCCGGTTGCAGATAGCCGACGAACCGGACCGGGCCGCCGGAGCCGTCGGCGGGCCCAATCGTCGTGACGACCTCGAAGGTGTCGCCGCTGACCGTGTAGTAGATCGACGCGCTCTGATCGCCGAGCACGAAGGTGCCGCCCTGCATCGGCTTGAGCTCCGATGCCGCGCCGGCGAACGGCGCGAGGCTGGCCAGCATCGCTGCGAGGATCGCCCAGTTCTTCGTCATCTCGGTCATCCTTCTCGGGAATCGATCCGGCCCCCCGCCGGGTCCGACCCGAGATCCCGGATACCACCGGGCGCGCGGCGTACTTATGAAGTGCTTCACAGGCGCGGGCACCGGGCCGACGACGATGATCGCCGGCGCCGATTGCCGCTGCGCTCGACTGGCTCGTGCGCTGGCTGGCGCCGGGTGAGCGCCGGTCAGCCGCCCCGAGGGGGCTGCAGTCGGGCGCGACAGCGCTCGAGGTAAAGCTGGCTCGGCCGGTCGCCCGGCGCGAGCGCCAGGAGCTGCTCGAACTCATGTTGGGCGCTCGCCCACCGGCCTTCCCGGAATGTGGCGAGTCCGGCCGCGAACAGCTCGAGCAGGCGAGCCCGGCCCGGGGGCAGCGGCCGCTCGCCCAGCAGCTCGAATACGCCGACCGGCCGGTCGATGCCGCGGAAGCTCATGACGTCCAGCTCGCGCGCCTCGAGCCGGTCGGAGACGATGCGCCAGGTGCCATCGCTGATCAGTATCCGGGTCCCGAAATCCTTGTTGGCGGCCTCGAGCCGGGAGCCGAGATGCGCCTCGTCGCCGATCACGGTGTAGTTGAAGCGCTCCTCGGAGCCCATGTTGCCGATGATCATCGAGCCGGTGTTGATCCCGATTCGCACCGCGACCGGTGGCAGGTCCGGATGCGCCCAGCGCGCCTGCAACGGCTCGATCCGGGCCTGCATCGCGAGCGCGGCGCGGCAGGCGCGCAGCGCGTGATCGGGCTGGGCGAGCGGCGCGCCGAATACCGCCACGAGGCCGTCGCCGGTGAACTTGTCGAGCATGCCGCCCTGCTCGAACAGCGCCTCGGTCAACTCCGTGAGCACCTCGTTCAGCAGCTCTGCGAAGCGCGTCGGCGCGAGCGCCGCGGCGATGCTGGTCGAATCCCGGATGTCGGCGAACAGCACGGTCAGCTCCCGCTGCTCGCCGCCGAGCCGCAGCAGGGCCGGGTCGCGGGCGACCTGGTCGACCAGGGCGGGGCTGAGATAGTGCTTGAAGGCGGCCCGCAGCCGGCGCTCCTGGCGCTGGCCGATGAAGTAGCGATGGCCGAGCGCGACGCCGTAGATCAGTGCCAGGAGGGCAAGCGGCAACAGCAGATCGAGCCAGAGGCCTTGGCTGAGGAAGGCCCAGAGATTGCTGCCGACGACCAGCGCGACCAGGACCAGGAAGCCCAGCGTCGCGCCGATCACGCCGAGCCGGTCCGCAAGGCCCCCGACCACGAGCCCGCCGAAGAGAACCGTCCCCAGCCCGGGCAGGAAGGCCCAGCGCGGCCGGATCAGCAGGTCCTGCCGCAGGATGTCGTCGATCATCGCCGCATGGCGCTCGAAACCGGGCAGATCCTGAACGTAGGGCGACTGGAAGTGATCGCCGAGACCGGCCGCGCTGCCGCCCACCACGACCAGTTTGCCGGCGAGCTCGGCGCGGTCGATGCTGTCCGACAACAGACGCCAGGCCGGGACCTCCGCGAAAGTGCCCCGCCGCCGATAGTTGACCGGAATCAGCATGGCCTCGTTGGTCGGCAGGAGATGGTCGCCGAGCGCGATGCCCTCGCCGAGCAGCAGCTGGACCTGGTCACGGCCGATTCCGAGGTGCTGGCGCGCCGCTTCGAGAGCGAAGGAGGGCAGGTACTGATCGCCATAGGCGGCAACCGGCCTTTCGAGGCGAGCCGACCGGTCCGGGCCGAGCGGGATATTGGTCTGGCCCAGCCCGGCGGCAGCCGAGGCGAGCGCCGGGATCGGCGCCAGCACGCCCGGCTCGGGCGCCGGCTCCGGCTGGGGCCGGCCCGGCTGCTGACGGACGATCCGGATGGCCATCGCCGCGACCGGGGCCGGCAGCGATCCGTCGGCGTGCTCGCCGATCGAGAACGGCAGGATAACATTGCCGTCAGGGTCGAGTATCGAGAACGGCAGGATGACGTTGCCGGCATGTTCGAGCGCACGGGCGAGCTGCCGGTCGCCGTCGGCCTGATCGAGCAGCGCCCCGAGCCGCGCCTCGATCTTTGCCGGCTGATCCGCATCGCCGGCCTGCTGCCCGGCGCGCAGCTCGCGCTGCAGGTCCTCGAGCGCTGCCGCCGGCACGTCCCGCCGCTCGGGCTCGGCGAACAGCAGGTCGAGCGCGATCGTGCGCGCACCGGCGTCCGCGAGGCGCTGCACGATCTGGGCGATGAGCCCCCGCCGCCATGGCCAACGGCCGATCTTGCGCAGGCTCTGCTCATCGATCGGCACCAGCACGATCGCGTCGGAGGCCGGACCGGGCGGGCGCAACTGGAACCGGAGGTCGAGCAGCTGACCCTCCAGGCTCTGGACCACCGCGAGCCGGCTGGCCGGCAAGTAGACGAGGCAGGCGGCGACGGTCGCGAGCAGCGCCGCTCCGAACGGCGACAGCCGCGCGCGCCGGGCGAGCCTCGCGATCAGGGCAGCGCGGTCCGCTCGATGAACGAGTTCTTGCGGGCGGCGCCCCACTGGGTCGGCGCGGTCGGCGGCTGCCCCGCCCGGACGGTCGTGCCGTCGCCCGGGAACAGCACGACCTCGCCGGCGATCTGCGTTTGGACGTTGCGCACGCCGACCCGGCCTTGGAGGCCGACGATCGCGGTCGCATCCGGCTGGGCTTCGGCGATCCAGTCGGTGCCGCGGACCGACGCGACTGCGGTACGGGTCTGCATCTGGAAGGTCGAGTCGGCTACGAGCAGGTCGACGAGGGCCCGCAGAATCCCGCGCGGCACCTCGAGCAGCACGTTGCGCGCCGCCTGCTCGGGCGCATAGTGGAACCGGCTGAGGCTGAGGTCGGTCGAGGCGCCGAGCGTCAGCACCGAGCCGTCCGCCATGCTCAGGCGCAGCTTGGCGTCGGCCGCGGTCTGGATCCGATCCCCCTCGAAGACCTTGGCCCCTGGCGCCAGCGGCCGCGCCTGATCCTCGCCCGCCCGCGTGACCTGCGCGCGGCCGGCCAGAGCGGCGACCGACCCGACCGCCTCCGCGCCGGCGGCATCCGCTGGCCCAAGACAGAACAGAAGCAGCACCAGGGCGATCAGACCCGGCGCGCCAACCCCGCCTGCCGCCGAGCCGCGCAGCCTCCTGCTTCGCATCGCGCCGTACCCCCG
>DATAOG010000429.1:0-3818 GCA_036265855.1 Geminicoccaceae bacterium
CCGACAGGCGCCGCGCAAGGCGGCCCTCCTGCAGGCCTGGCTCGCCGACGTGACCGCCTTTCACAGGAGCCGTATCCTCGTGGTCGACGACGAGGTTGCGCTGCGCGCCGGGCAACTGCTCGCCAAGGCGCGCGCCGCCGGCGTTAAGGTCAGCGCCGAGGACGCGCTGATCGCGGCGACCGCGGACCTCCGCGCCATGACCGTGCTGACCGTTAACGCGCGCCATTTTGCGCCGATGAGCGTCCGCTACGTGGACCCGCGCGCCGGTCTGCCGCCGAACTCCGGACCTTGATGGGTTGGCCGCGGCACGGTCGCCTCAGATCACCCCATAGCCGGAGAAGATGCGCCGGATCTCGGCGACGTGGGCGTGGAACCGGGGGGTCTCGCAGACCTCGAGGGTGCGCGGGCGGGGGAGCTCGATCCGGAGCTCGCGCACGATCGTGCCCGGGCGCGGCGAGATCACGACCACGACGTCGGCGAGCTGGACCGCCTCCTCGATCGAGTGAGTGACCAAGAGCACGGTCTTGCCGGACGCCATCCAGAGCCGCTCGAGATCGGCGCGCAGCTGCTCGCGGGTCATCGCATCGAGCGCGCCCAAGGGCTCGTCCATCAGGATCAAGGGCGGGTCGTGGACCAGCGCCCGGCAGAACGCGGTCCGCTGCTGCATGCCGCCCGACAGCTCGTACGGGTGCCGGCCGGCGAACTCGGCGAGCCCGACCGAGGCGAGCAGCGCCTGCGCCCGGCCCTGGAAATCGCGCCGGCGCAGGCCGCGGAGATCGATCTGCAAGAGCACGTTGCCGAGCACGGTGCGCCAGTCGACCAGGACCGGGTTCTGGAACACCATGCCGACCTCGGTCTGCGGGCCGCGCACCGGCGCGCCAGCGACCCGGATCTCGCCGCCGCCATCGAGCAGGCCCGCGATCATCAGCAGCAGCGTGCTCTTGCCGCAGCCCGACGGGCCGACCAGAGCGACGAAGCGCCCGGCCTCGACGGCGAGATCGACCGGGCCGAACGCGTGCACCGGCCCGGCCCGCGAGTCGTAGACCTTCGAGACTGCCTTGAGCTCGACCGAGACGCTCATCGGCCCGGCGCAGCGACGGCCGGCGAGGGCGGGGCCGCAGGCCGCGCGCCCCGCCCGCCCGCAGCTACTTGGCGCCGGGCACGAACTGGTTGGTGTAGAAGTCGGAGGCCGCCATGTCGGTCTTGAGGTCCTTGTACTGCTTCAGGAGCTCGAGCGCGCTCTGCCAGTCCTTGGCGACATGGGCGCCGAGCGGCTCACCCTTGCCGTTCGGCGATGCGAGCACCGAGAGCGTGACGTCGAGCACGCGCCGCGCCTGGGCCTTCTGGTCCTCGACCGAGGCCGACCAGTTGATCAGGGACGCGATCGCGGCATCCGGCTCGTCCTTGGCCGCCTGGGTCGCCTTCAGCGTCGCGCGCACGAACCGGCCGACCAGGTCCGGGTTGTCCTTGACCATCTCCTTGCGCGCGACGATCGAATAGCCCGGCTGATAGACGCCGTAGTCGCTGTACGGAAAGATCACCGGCTCCTTGCCGCCGTTGGCGACGATCTCGGCCGGCTTGTCGTCCATGCCGCCCAGGATCGCGGGCGCCAGGTTCTGCAGATAGCTCGAGACCAGCGCCCCTTCGGCGACGTTGACCAGCTCGATCTTGCTCATGTCCAGCCCGGCGTTCTTGACCACGACCGGAAAGAAGGTGTTCACGCCGGCGCCGGCCGTGGTCATGATCTTCTTGCCCTCGAGGTCCTTGATGGTCTTCACGCCGGCATCCGGCCGGACCAGGACCGCCTCGGTGCCCTGCGCATCGATGACCGCGACCGAGATCACCGGCGCGCCCTGGGCCGCGAGGTTCATCATCGTCGCCGAGGAGCCGTAGGCGAAGTCGCTGTCCTGGTTGGCGACCAGGCGGACGGCGTTGGATGAGCCGTTGCCCTGCTTGACGACGAGATCGATGCCCTCGTCCTTGTAGTAGCCGCGATCGATGCCGAGGAAGAAGATCGCGTGCGAGCCGTAGAACAGCCAGTTGGTCCGGAGCGTCACCTTGTCCAGCGCCGCCGCCGGCCCGGCCAGCGCCAGTGCCAAGACCCCGACGCCGATCCCGGCGAGCGAACTCTTGAGCCAACCCCGAGCATTGGTCATTGCAACCTCCCTGTTGTTTGGCGGAGCCCCGCGGCTCCGCACCCGCAGAACGGGCTTGGTATCGCCTACACAGCCGCCCGACCGGCCGGATCTGGACGTCGCGAGCGTTCACACCGGCAGGCAGGAGGGGCCGAGCGGCTCGAAGGACTTGTAGCCCAGGATGAACTCCTGGTGGCCCAGCGCCTCGGACTTGGTCGGACCGCCGGCGGCGACCTGCTGGATCAGAGCGAAGATCTCGGCGCCGACCTGTTGAAGTGTGCCGCGCCCCTCGAGGATCCGGCCGGCATCGACGTCCATGTCCTCGGCGAGCCGCCGGTAGGTCTCGGGGTTGGCGCAGATCTTGATGACGGGCGAGATCGCGGAGCCGACCACGGAGCCGCGGCCGGTCGAGAACAGCACGATCTGGGCGCCGCAGGCGATCTGCTCGACGATCGTGGCGTTGTCGTTGATGTTGGCGAAGCCCCATTTGCTGACGTCGTCCGGCACCATGTCCATCAGGTAGAGGCCGGGGCGTGGCGGCAGGATGCCGGGCTTCAGCAGGCCTGCGATCGGCTTGGTGCCGCTCTTGGCGTAGGCGCCGATCGATTTCTCCTCGATGGTCGAGAGGCCGCCGGTGATGTTGCCGCCGCCGAAGCTCGACTGGTCGAGCGCGGCGTAATGGCGGGTCGCTTTCGCCATCGCGCGCCTGATCTCCTCGCCGAGCGCTGGGGTCAGCGCGCGCGCTGCCATATGCTGCTCGCAACCGAACAGTTCGCCCAGCTCCTCGAAGATCGCGGTGCCGCCCGCCTCGATCACGTGATCGCAGGCGATCCCGATCGCGGGATTGGCGGTCAGTCCCGAGGTCGCATCCGAGCCGCCGCATTCGGTCGCGACGATCAGGTCGGCGACCTCGACCGGCAGGCGCGGCAACCGGCCGATCTCGGCCAGCGTCTCCCTGACCCATTCCCGCCCGGCCTGGATCGTGCTCCGGGTGCCGCCGCTCTTCTGGATCACCAGGAGCTCGCAGGGGCGTCCGGAGGCGCGCACCAGCTCGATCAGCCGCGGCCGGTTGAACTGCTCGCAGCCCAGCGAGATCACCAGCACCCCGCCGACGTTCGGATGCGTGCAGAACGCCTCCATCATGCGCTGGGCATAGGCGTTCGGATAGCAGCCGGGGAACCCGATCAGCTGCACACCCTCATCCTCGTAGGGGCTCGCGATCGCGCGCGCCACATGGTGGGCGCACTCGACCAGATAGGCGACCAGCAGGTAGTTGCGGATGCCTTTGCGCCCGTCCAGTCGCTCATAGCCCAGCATCATGGTGCCGCTCCGTTCGCAGGCTCGTCGACGGCCGCTTCCTCGAAGAAGTCGACCTCGTTGTTGACGTAGTCGCTCTTGATGTTGTGCACATGCACGTGCTGGCCAGCCTCGATCGCGACCTTGGCGCGGCCGATCGGCACGCCGTACTTGAAGATCTGGGCGCCCGCCTCGATCGCCCGGATCGCGACCTTGTGGGCGAACGGGATCGGATCGCGCGTGATCAGGGTCGTCCCGGCGACCTCGAGCGTGACTCCCCTGGCGAGGTTCGTGGTCGCGACTGCGACGTTGTCCTGGTCCGCGAGGCGGATGAGCGTCGCCATCTCCGTGCCTCCTCAGCCCGGCAGTCCGCAGAGGACACCGGTC
>DATAOG010000430.1:0-3922 GCA_036265855.1 Geminicoccaceae bacterium
CCGAATCGGTGCTGCTCGAGGAGCCGCAGGAATCGCTGATCACGCTGTTGCGGCTCAAGGACCTGGGCGTGCGCATCGCGATCGACGACTTCGGCACCGGTCGCTCGAGCCTCGGCCATCTGCGGACCTTCCCGTTCGACAAGATCAAGATCGACCGCTCGTTCGTGCGCGATCTCGACCAGGATCGCGACGCCGAGGCGATCATCAAGGCGGTGGTCACGCTCGGCAGCGGGCTCGGGATCGAGACCTGCGCTGAGGGCGTCGAGCGGATAGCACAGCTCGCGCAGCTGGCGCGCGACGGCTGCGACGAGGTTCAGGGCTATCTCTTCTGCCGGCCGATGCCGATGGCCGAAGCTCAGGCGTTCATCGGGCGCGCCGCCAACGGCTCGCTGCTCGCGGACTTGATGGTCGACAGGCCCGGCCGGCGGGCGTAACCATCGATCCGCTCAGACGCGGCGTCGCGCGAAAGCCATCTTCGGCAGAGCGGAGCGCCGCGCCCGGCACAAATGGTCAGATCGAGCAGGTGAGCCGATGTCCGCAGAGCCCAGCAGGAGGACCGTCCGCGAAGCCGTCGCCGTCTTCGACGAGGTCAGCGGACTCGACGCCGCGGTCGAGGACCTGCTGGCGGCCGGCTTCAGCAAGGCCGACATCAGCCTGCTGGCGAGCGAGGAGTCGGTCCGCAAGAAGCTCGGCCATCGCTACGAGCGCGTCCAGGAGATGGAGGACGAGCCCGACGCGCCGCGCATCGCCTACCGCACCCGGGCCTCGCTCGGCGACAGCGACGACATGATCATCGGCACGCTGACCTATCTGCCGACCGTGGTCGCGGCCGGCACGGTGGTCGCCTCCGAGGGCGTCGTCGCCGCCGCGGTCACCGGCACCGCGATCGCCGGCGCCCTGATCGGGACCGTGCTGACCCGCTGGCTCGACCGGCATCATGCCGAGCGGCTGCAGCAGCAGCTCGAGCGCGGCGGGCTGCTGCTGTGGGTCCGGACGCCCGATCCGGACACCGAGCGCCGCGCGGTCGAGATCCTGACCCGGCACTCCGCCCACGACGTGCACATCCACCAGTTGCCGGCCAAGAACGCCTGACCCGGCGCATCGCCAGGACTGTTGTCCTCTGTCGCCGGGCAAGTGCCGGCCGGCCGCCGGCGACGCGGCGGGTTCTCCAAGATGCCCGCCGCCCGCTCTGCCTGCTCTCGGCCGATCGACCGCCGTGGCGATCAATAACCGAAACAGAAAACACCGTCCATAATTAGAATAATTCAAATCACGGGATGAATTGGAACGATTCTATTCACTCTAATGACTTGCCATGACTTGCCGGTCGCACTATCCTCATGGCCATCCATTCACGATGGTCAAGGGTGCGCGGCGGAGCAACGCGCCCGGAGGACAGCAGGATGCCGAGCCAGCCGACTTGCCGGGCTGCGCCGATCGCCGGCGTGCTGGCCGCGGCGCTGGTCAGCGCGGCGGCCGTGTTGCCGGCGGCGGCGGCCGAACAGGTCAACATCTACTCGTCGCGCCACTACGACACCGACCAGCGGCTCTACGACGAGTTCACCAAGGAAACCGGCATCGAGGTCAACCGGATCGAGGGCGACGCCGATCAGCTGATCGAGCGGATCAGGGCCGAAGGCCGGAATAGCCCCGCCGATATCCTGATCACGGTCGATGCCGGGCGGCTCTGGCGCGCCGAGCAGGCCGGCATCCTGCAGCCGGTCCCGTCGCCGATCCTGAAGGAACGAATTCCGGCCAGCCTGCGCCACCCGGACGGCCTCTGGTTCGGGGTCAGCAAGCGGGTGCGGATCATCATCTACGCCAAGGACCGGGTCCAGCCCGACGAGATCAAGACCTACGAGGATCTGGCCGATCCGAAATGGCGCAACCGGATCTGCATGCGCACATCGACCAACGTCTACAATCAGTCGCTGGTCGCCTCGATGATCGAGGCGGACGGGCTCGAGAAGACCGAGCAGTGGGCCAAGGGGCTGGTCGCGAACTTCGCCCGCCAGCCCGAAGGCGCCGACACCGATCAGATCAAGGCGGTGGCAGCCGGCGAGTGCGATGTATCGGTGGTCAACCATTACTATCTGGTGCGGCTGATCGAATCGGACGACCCGGACGACCGCGCGGTCGCCGCTCGGATCGGCATCGTGTTCCCGAATCAGGCCGGCCGCGGCGCGCACGCCAACATCAGCGGCGCCGGCGTCACCGTCAACGCCCCGGACAAGGCCAATGCGATCAAATTTCTCGAGTATCTGGTGACCGATCAGGCCCAGATCTACTTCACCCAAGGCAACTATGAATTTCCGGCGGTGGCGGGCGTGCCGCTCGATCCGGCGCTTGGCCGGCTCGGCGACTTCAAGACCGACCAGATCAACGCATCGAAATACGGCGCGAACAATGCCGAAGCGGTCAAGCTCATGGACCGGGTCGGCTGGAACTAGGTACCAGCGCCGGCGCAAGGCCGGGGTCCGCGCCCGGCGCGGACCGGGCGGCCGGGCGCTGCGGGCGGGCGCGCGCGATCGCCCGGCTGAGCAGGATCACCGGGATCAGCCCGACCACGACGATCATCAGCGCCGCGGTCGCGGCCTCCGCGAGGCGCTCGTCGGAAGCGAAGCGATAGACCCGGACCGCGAGCGTCTCGAAGTTGAAGGGCCGCAGGATCAAAGTCGCGGGCAGCTCCTTCAGGACGTCGACGAACACCAGGATCACCGCGGTCAGCACGCTGCCCCACATCAGCGGCACGTGCACGCGCAGCAGGGTGCCGCCGGGGCTGCGGCCGAGCGTGCGCGCGGCGTCGTCGAGATGGCGGTTGATCTTGCCGAGACCCGCCTCGACGGTATTGAGCGCGAGCGCCAGGAAGCGCACCACGTAGGCGAACACGAGGCCCGCGATGGTGCCGGTCAAGAGCAGGCCCGAGGAGACGCCGAAGCTCGCCCGCAGCCAGGCATCGAGCGCGTTGTCGAAGCGCGCGAACGGGATCAGCACGCCGACCGCGATCACCGCGCCCGGGATCGCGTAGCCGAGGCCGGCGACCCGGGCCGAGACCCGCATCAGCGGCGTCGGCCGCAGGCGCAGGCCATAGCCGACGATGATCGCGAGCACCGCGGTCAGCGCCGCCGCGATCAGCGCGAGCGTCAGGCTGTGCCAGGCGAGGCCGAGGAACATGCCGCCGAACAGCGGGTCGCCCCGCCTGATCGCCATGTTCAGGAGCACCGCGACCGGCACGCCGAAGCCCAGCACCACGGGCAGAGCGCAGGCGCCGAACGCGAGCAGGCCGCGGACGCCGCGCAGATCGTAGCACGGGCGCAGGCGCGACTGGGCGGTGTGCTGGTAGCGCGCGAGCCCGCGCGACCAGCGCTCGGCCCCGAGCACCAGCAGCACGACGAGCATCAGCGCCGCGGCCAGCTGCGCCGCCGCGACCGGCTCGCCGAGCGCGAACCAGGTCCGGTAGATGCCGGTCGTGAACGTGTTGACCCCGAAGTACTGGACGGTGCCGAAATCGGCCAGCGCCTCCATCAGCGCGAGCGCCACGCCGCCGGCGATCGCCGGCCGGGCGAGCGGCACCGCGACCTCGAGGAAGCTGTTCCAGGGCCCGCGCCCGAGCGTCCGGCTGACGTCGAGCATGCAGGTGCACTGCTCCAGGAACGCCGCCCGGGCGAGCAGATAGACGTAGGGATAGAGCACCAGCGCCATGACCACGATCGCGCCGCCGAGCGAGCGAATCGGCGGGAACCAGTAGTCGGCATGGCCCCAGCCGGTGAATGCGCGGAGCGCGGTCTGCACCGGGCCGGGGTACTGCAAGAGATCGGTATAGGTGTAGCCGATGATGTAGGTCGGCACCGCGAACGGCAGCAGCAGCGCCCACTCGAACAGGCTCCGGCCGGGGAACTGGCACATGCTGACCAGCCAGGCG
>DATAOG010000431.1:0-5541 GCA_036265855.1 Geminicoccaceae bacterium
TCCGGGCGGAGCTCCCCGAGCTCCCCGATGCCAAGAAGGCGCGCTTCGTCGTCGAGTACGGGCTCTCGGCCTACGACGCCGAGGTGCTGGTCGCCGAGCGCGCCTCGGCCGACTATTTCGAGACCGCGGCGCGCGGGCGGAGCCCGAAGCTCGTCGCCAACTGGGTGATCACCGAGCTGTTCGGGGCGCTGAACCGGGCCGGCCGCGACATCGCGCTGTCGCCGGTCACGCCCGAGCGCCTGGGCGAGCTCGTCGATCTGATCCAGGCCGGCACGATCTCCGGCCGGATCGCGAAAGACGTCTTTTCCGAGATGCTCGAGAGCGGCGATGCGCCCGCGGCCATCGTCGAGCAAAAAGGCCTGAAGCAGATCTCCGATTCCGGAGCGCTGGAGAAGATCATCGACCAGCTGGTCGCTGCGAACCCTGGTCAGGTCGAGAGTTACCGGAAGAACCCCAAGGCGCTTGGCTGGTTTGTCGGCCAGGTGATGCGCCAGACCCAGGGCCAGGCCAACCCGCAGCTGGTCAACCAGGTCCTGAAGCGGAAGCTCGGATCGTAGCTGGTCGTCAAGACGTGAGTCGGCGTTGTCAGCGTGACTCGCCGCTCCGGCCGATCGCGAGCGGCGACTACTGGATTTGGGTGCGCTGCGGCGAGGGCATAGGGGTCGAGCGCCTGCGGTCGGAGCCGATCGCGCCGCTCTGTATGGCCTGTGGCCGCGCCCGTGAACCCCGCTGTTTCGGGAGGCTCCGAGCGGCCAGGCCGTGCAGGATCTCGCGCTGGACGGCGAGGTAGCCGCTGGCCTGGACCGCGATCCGGGTCGCGAGCAACCGGTGCGCCGCCGGCAGCGAATGGAACGGCAGCGCCGGGTGGGCGTGGTGCTCGGCGTGGTAGGGCATGTTCCAGGCGAGCCGCCGGACCAGCGCCGTGCTGAGCGTGGTCCGCGAGTTCTCGAGCATCGCCGGCACCAGCGGACAGCCCGTGTGCTCGGCCATCAGGTACATGCGCAGGAACGGCTGGCCGAGCAGCGCGGGCGCGAGCCAGAAGACCGCCAGCGCGTCGCTTCCGGCCAGGATCGAGCCGAGCGCGAGCGCGGCGTAGACGGCGAGCAGCCGGCGCGCCTCCCGGACGATCCGCGGCCGGGCGTGCGGCGCGATGAACGGCTCCCCTGCCCCGCCCAAGGCGTGGCCGAAGAGCGTGACCACGCGTTCGCGCCAGTAGGGCAGGCCTGAGACCTGCCAGAGCCAGGCCCCGGGAGATGCGGGCTTGGGCGCGGCGAGCTCGGGATCGCACGCGGGATCCTGCGTGTAGCGATGGTGGGTGAAATGGAACGCCCGGAAATACTCGGGCGGCAGCAGCAGGACGGCGCCGCAAGCCCAGGCAACGGCGTCGTTCAACCAGCGGCTCCGGAACGCGGTGCGGTGAATCGTCTCGTGCAGCGGCGCGAACAGGAAGACCAGCAGGACGCCGTAGGGCAGCATCGAGGCCGGCAGCCAAGCCGAGCCTCGGGCGAGCCAGACGACCCAGCCGGTCGCGAGCAGCGACGTAACGTGCAGGCCAAGCTGGCCGAGGCCGCGCAGATCGGAGCGGGTTGCGAGCTCGAGCAGCACCCGCCGCTCCGAGGCGGTCGCCCCGGTCGTCGCGTAGATCGCATCCTGGCCTGCACGCATGATCTTTGAATCTAGCACATTCCGGCTTGACGGCAGCGCCGGAAGCGTGTCGAAGGCCCTGGCAACCGCAGGGTCGCTGGCCATCGGACCCGGAAGAACTGGAGCCATCGTCCATGCACCGGATCGCCCATCTGCTCGGGAGCCTCGTCCTCGCCATGACCCTCAGCGGCGCCGCCAGTGGCCAAGACCTCGAGAACACGCTCTATCTGGACCTTGCCTCCGGCCGGGTGGTGATCCAGCTGCGCCCCGACCTCGCGCCCAAGCACGTCGTGCGGATCAAGGAGCTGACGCGCGAAGGCTTCTACAACGGCATTGTCTTTCACCGGGTGATCCCCGGCTTCATGGCCCAGACCGGCGATCCGACCGGCACCGGCAGCGGCGGCTCCGACAAGCCGGACCTGCCGGCCGAGTTCTCCGACCAGCCGTTCGAGCGCGGCACGGTCGGCATGGCCAGGACCTCCGATCCCGACAGCGCCAACAGCCAGTTCTTCATCATGTTCGCGCCGGCGCCGCATCTGAACGGCCAGTACACGGTCTGGGGTCAGGTGGTCGACGGCATGCAGTACGTCGATAAGATCGCCAAGGGCGAGCCGCCGGCGCATCCGGACAAGATCATCAAGATGCAGGTCGCCGCCGACGCCGCCAAGTGAGGCAGGCCCGAGCTCAGCGTCGCCGCTCCAGGTAGTCCTTGAGCGCGACCGCGTTGTTGCGTTCGGAGTCGCGGGCGGCGAAGACCAGCGTCACCTGCCCTTCGGCCGCGCGCCGTGCGAGCTGCTCGAGCGCAGGCCCCTGCCCGTCCAGCTCCCGGAAATAGCGCTCGCGGAATTCTTCCCATCTGGCCGGATCGTGGCCGAACCATTTGCGGAGGGCCGTGCTCGGCGCCAGCTCCTTGAGCCAGGCGTCGAGCCGGAGCGCTTGCTTGGTGATGCCGCGCGGCCAGACCCGGTCGACGAGCACGCGATAGCCATCGCTCTCGGATGGCGAATCCCAGGCCCGCCTCAGTCCGATCGGCATGCGACGATGAACAGCCGGCGGAACGGGAACAGCGTCCGGCCATCGGGCCGTCTGGGATAGGCCGCCCGCAGGCGTCGAGCGTAGTCGGCCTCGAACGCGGCAAGCTCGTCCGGCTCAAGCGCCGCCCGGACCGGCCGGAGCACGGTGCCCCGGTTCCAGGCCAGCACCGGGTCATCGCCGTCCAGGACGTGGAGGTATTCCGTCTCCCAGATGTCGAGATCCGCTGCGCATGGCGCCAGCAGATCGTAGTACCAGGCCGGCGACCCGACCGGTTCGCGGAGCAGCGCCGTCTCGAGCCGCCCCGCCCAAGGCTGCGCGGCCGCGAGCTCGTGCAGCAGCACGTGCGAGGGCGCGCTGAAGTTGTGCGGCATCTGCACCGCCAGCACGCCACCGGGTACCACCTGCGCGAACAGGCGCGGCAGCAGCTCCGCGTGGCCCGGCAGCCAATGCAAGGCGGCGTTCGAGAACAGGAGCTCGAACGGCAACGCTGGTGTCCAGTCGGCAATGTCGGCCTGAAGCCAGTTTGCCCGGATGTCGCTGGCGCGCGCCTTCGCCAGCATCGCCGCCGAGCTGTCGATGCCGGTCACCGCCGCGTCGGGCCAGCGTTCCACGAGCAGCGCGGTCGAATTGCCGGGCCCGCAGCCGAGATCCGCGATCCGGACCGGCGCCCTCAGAACGATGCGCGCCAGCAGATCGATCGCGGGCCTGGTCCGGTGGTCGCCGAAGGAAAGATACTGCTCCGGGTTCCAGGTCATAGGAGCGGGCTTGCTGCCGGGGCGCGTAGGCGACTCAGCTCGCGGCGTAGGGCGAGACCACGTAGGACCCGCCGCAGTTCGCGGCGATGCCGTCGCCGAGCACCTGGTAGCCCTGGCCGTAGGGATCGACGCCGAGCGTCAGAAAGCCGGCGGCCGGGGCCGCGACCACGAGCGTTGCGCCGCAGGCCAGGGTCTTCATGACGAGCGCGAACGGCGTGCCGAGGATGCTCAGCGCCCAGCCCGAAGCGCTCGCCGTCGGACCGCTCGACCTAGTGGCCACGCCCCCGTTCGACGCCGACGGCCCGTTGGTCGTTGCGCAGGCCGAAAGAGCGAGCGCAAGCAGCGCGACCAGGATCTTCCGTGCCATACTCCCACCCCTCCCTTTGGCAGCGCGGGGGCCAGGACCCCACTCCCGCCGGGATTGTCCTTGGTCATCGCGAATTGGTAGCCCATTTGCCGCGTTAGTGCTACGGCCGGGCAATTCGCCTATTTGTTGTGGCCTCGCTGGCCCGAGCCCGCATGGCGTGAACGGCCACGGTCGACCCAGGACAAGCATCGCCGACAAAGGCCACGATCAGCTCCGCATTCGCGCGCCGCCCGGGTCGAAGAACGGCCGGAGGCTCGCCTCGGCCGGGTAGCGCTCGCCGGCGATCTCGATCTCGAAGCGGGCCTCGCGGAGCAGCTCGGGCGTGACGCCGTCCGGGTGACGGACCCAGCCCATGCCGAGCGCGGCCTGGAGCGTGTGGCCGTAGCCGCCCGAGGTCAGAAGGCTGATCCGGGCGCCGTCCATCACGATCGGCTCGTCATGGTGCAGCAGCGGCTCGGGGTCCTGGAGCCTGAACTGGACGAGGCGCTTCTTCGGGACCTGACCGGCAGTGCGCCTCAGTGCCTCCTGGCCGATGAAGCCGCCCGGCTTGTCGAGCTTGACCGCGAAGCCGAGGCCGGCCTCGTAGGGCGTGTCCTCCTCGCCGAGGTCGTGGCCGAAGCTGCGGAAGGCCTTCTCCAGGCGGAGCGAGTTCAGGGCGTGGAAGCCTGCGAGCCGGATGCGGCCGCCGCTCTCCGCGAGGATCAGATCGAGCACCGGGCCCGCGAACTCGCTCGGCACATAGAGCTCGAAACCGAGCTCGCCGACATACGAGATCCGCTGCGCCCGGACCAGGGCATAGCCGAGCTCGATCTCGAGCGAGGTCCCGAACGGGAAGGCGGCGTTCGAGAGATCGGCTGCGGTCAGGCGGGCGAGCAGCTTGCGGCTCTGCGGCCCCATGACCCCGAGCACGGCAAAGGCCGAGGTGACGTCCGTGAGCCACGCGCGGGCTTCGTCCGGGATGTGCGAGCGCAGCCAATGAAAATCGCGCGTCTGGGTCGCCGCGCCGGTCGTGATCATGAAGCGCTCTGCGGCCAGGCGCGTCACCGTGAGATCGGCCTCGATGCCGCCCCGGTCGTTCAGCCATTGAGTGTAGACCGCTCGGCCCGGCTCGACTGCGATGTCGTTCGCGCAGACCTGCTGCAGCACGGCCTCGGAATCGCGGCCTTGCAGCAGGAACTTGCCGAACGAGGACAGGTCGAAGAGGCCTACCTGCTCGCGCACGGCTCGGTGCTCGAGCGCGACCCGCTCGAACCAGCGCGTTCGGCTGTAGGAGTAGTCGTACTGCGGCTGCGTGCCCGGGTCGCCATACCAGCCCGGCCGCTCCCAGCCGGCCGTCTCGGCAAAGCAGGCGCCGCGCGCGGCCAGTCGGTCGTGCAGCGGCGAGAGCCTGGCCGGGCGCGCGCTCGCATACTGCCGATCGGGCCAGTGCATCGCGTAGAGCAGGCCCAGACCCTCGACCGCGCGATCGCGCAGATAGCGGGCGACGCCCTGGAACGGCTGCATGCGACGGATGTCGACATCCCAGAGGTCGAGCGGCGGGTGGCCCCCTGCGATCCATTCGGCGAGCGCCATGCCGGCGCCGCCGGCCGACTGGATGCCGATCGAGTTGAAGCCGCAGGCGACGAAGAAGCCCTTCAGCTCCGGCGCCTCGCCCAAGTGGTAGCGGTCGTCCGGGGTGAAGCTCTCGGGGCCGCAGAAGAATTTGCGGATACCCGTGTCGGCGAGCGCCGGGATCCGGCG
>DATAOG010000432.1:0-9062 GCA_036265855.1 Geminicoccaceae bacterium
TGTCGCCCGGACATCTTGCCGATCCAGTAGTAGAAGCCGGCGAAGATCGTGAACATCGCGCCGAGCGACAGCACGTAATGGAAGTGAGCGACGACGTAGTAGGTGTCCTGCAGCGCGATGTCGACGCCGGCGTTGGCCAGCACGACTCCGGTGACGCCGCCGATCGTGAACAGGAAGATGAAGCCGATCGCCCACAGCATCGGCGTCTTGAACTCGATCGAGCCGCCCCACATGGTGGCGATCCAGCTGAAGATCTTGATGCCCGTGGGGACCGCGATGACCATGGTCGCGGCGACGAAATACGCCTTCACATCGACGTTCATGCCGACCGTGAACATGTGATGCGCCCAGACGATGAAGCCGATGAAGCCGATCGCGACCATGGCGTAGGCCATGCCGAGATAGCCGAAGATCGGCTTCTTGGAGAAGGTCGAGACGACCTGGCTGACGATGCCGAAGCCGGGCAGGATCAGGATGTAGACCTCGGGGTGGCCGAAGAACCAGAACAGATGCTGGAACAGGACGGGGTCGCCGCCGCCCGCCGGCTCGAAGAAGCTGGTGCCGAAGTTGCGATCGGTGAGCAGCATCGTGATCGCGCCGGCGAGCACCGGAATCGCGAGCAGCAGCAGGAAGGCGGTGACCAGCAGCGCCCAGACGAACAGCGGCATCTTGTGCATGGTCATGCCGGGCGCGCGCATGTTGAAGATCGTGGTGATGAAATTGATCGCGCCGAGCAGCGACGACGCGCCCGCCAGGTGCAGGCTGAAGATCACCATGTCGACCGCCATGCCCGGATGGCCGATCGACGACAGCGGCGGGTAGATGGTCCAGCCGGTGCCGGCGCCGCCGACCAGCGTCGAGCCGAGCAGCAGCAGGAAGGCCGGCACCAACAGCCAGTAGCTGATGTTGTTCATCCGCGGGAACGCCATGTCCGGCGCGCCGATCATCAGCGGGATCATCCAGTTGCCGTAGCCCCCGATCATCGCCGGCATGATGAAGAAGAAGACCATGATCAGGCCGTGTGCGGTCACCAGGATGTTGAACAGGTGGTGGTTGTCACCGAGGATGCCCGGCCCGGGGCTCATGAGCTCCATGCGGAAGATGACCGAGAAGACCATGCCGAGCACGCCGGCGATGAACGCCGTGACCAGGTACAGCGTGCCGATGTCCTTGTGATTGGTCGAGTAGACCCAGCGGACAAGAAAACTCTTGGGCGCGCCGCGCTCGTCGACGGGGATTGCACCATAAGCCATGATCAGCTCCTCGGTCCTGTAACGCGCCGCTCAGCGCCTGGCCAGGTCGATCGTGCCACTCTGGGCGAACTGTTTCTTGGCCTGCTCGACCCAGGTCTTGAACTCATCCTTGGGCACCGCCTTGACCATGATCGGCATGAAGCCGTGAAGATCACCGCAGAGTTCCGAGCACTGCCCATAGTAGATGCCCGGCCGCAGGATCCTGAACCAGCTCTCGTTGATCCGGCCCGGGATCGCGTCGATCTTCACGCCGAACGATGGCACCGCCCAGGAGTGGATCACGTCGGTTGCCGTGGTCAGCAGGCGGACAGTGGTGTCGACCGGCACCACAACCGTGTTGTCGGTGGTCAGCAGGCGCGGCTGCCCCGGCTTCAGGTCGGCATCGGCGACCAGGTTGGCATCGAAGGTGAAGTCGCCATTGTCCGGATATTCGTAGCTCCAGTACCACTGGTGGCCGATCGCCTTGAGCGTGAGCTGGGCATCCGGGACTACGTCCTGATAGTACAGGAGCTTGAACGACGGAATCGCGATCACCACCAGGATCAGGACCGGCACCGTGGTCCAGGCGATCTCGAGCAGGGTGTTGTGGGTCCGGCGCGACGGGGTCGGATGGCGCTTAGCCGCGAAGCGGTAGCAGACGTAGACCAGCAGCAGGAGGACGAAGATCGCGATCAGCGAGATCACCCAGGACAGGAAGGTGTTGAACGACTCCAGCCGCTCCATGACCGGGGTCGCCGCGGGCTGGAAGCCCATCTGCCAGGGCTGCGGCTCGGCCGCGTGCGCCGGCCCGACCGCGATACCGAGCAGCGCCAACAGGCTGAACAGGATCACTGGCATCAGGACCTCTCGCTAAGGTGCGATCGACGGCCGGGCGCGGCGCTTTCGGGCAGCGCGACCTTAGGACAACGCGGGGCAAATTTCACGTGATGATTCCGCTTCACATTCCAACCATTCTAAGTGACAGATTGTCGCAACGGCGCTGCGGCGGCCGCACCGGCGCGGCGACGCCGGACCGACCCCAGCCGGCTCCGAAAATCGGCGCCTGCCGCGGCGCGTTCCGGCTCTTGAGCGCCTATATCAGCTAACCTAGCGCACGGCATCAGCGAACCGGTGCCGCCAACTGTCGCGCCCCGGTCACGCCCGTCGGGACCAGGGCCAGGAGAGAGTTGCGTCATGACCAGCCCGCGCCTTCTCGACCCGAACCCCTTCGCCGGCGCCGAGCTCGACCTCCAGCGTCTGCCGGAGCTGGTCGGCCGCGGGCTGGCGGGCGTCGACGATGGCGAGCTGTTCCTCGAATATCGCGAGACCGAGAGCTTCGCCTACGACGACGGCCGGCTCAAGAGTGCGGCTTTCGACGTCAGCCGGGGGCTCGGGTTGCGGGCGATCGCCGGCGAGGCGATCGGGCTTGCCCACAGCCCGGAGCTGAGCACCGCCGCACTCGAGCGCGCGACGCTCGCGGTCGGCGCGGTCAAGGCCGGCTACCGCGGCGAGCTCGCGCTGCCGCCAAAGGGCACCAACCGCAAGCGCTATGGCGAGGCGAACCCGATCGAGGGGCAGCTGCAGGCGGCCAAGGTCGGCCTGCTCGAGCAGATCGATGCCTATGCCCGGGCCAAGGACCCGCGGGTCCGGCAGGTCAGCGCGAGCCTCGCCGGCTCCTGGCAGCAGGTCCTGATCCTGCGCGCCGACGGCTCGCAGAGCGGCGACATCCGGCCGCTGGTCCGGCTCAACGTCCAGATCGTGGTCGGCGATGGCAAGCGCATGGAGACCGGCAGCTTCGGCGCCGGCGGCCGGGTCGGCTACGACGGGCTGCTCGAGCCGGCCAGATGGCAGGCGATGGTCGACGAGGCGCTCCGCCAGGCGCTCGTCAACCTGGACGCGGTCGCGGCGCCGGCCGGCGAGATGACCGTCGTGCTCGGGCCCGGATGGCCGGGCGTGATGCTGCACGAGGCGGTCGGCCACGGGCTCGAGGGCGACTTCAACCGCAAGCGGACCTCGGCGTTCACGGGCCTGCTCGGCGAGCGGGTCGCGGCCAAGGGCGTGACCGTGGTTGATGACGGCACGCTGGACGAGCGCCGGGGCTCGCTGACCATCGACGACGAGGGCACGCCGAGCGCCTGCAACGTGCTGATCGAGGACGGCGTCCTGGTCGGCTACATGCAGGACCGGCAGAACGCGAGGCTGATGGGCATGCGGCCGACCGGCAACGGCCGCCGTCAGAGCTATGCCCACCAGACCATGCCGCGGATGACCAACACCTACATGCGCGCGGGCGACCGCGATCCGGAGGAGATCCTGAGCGGCGTCGGGCGCGGCCTTTACGCCAAGAACTTCGCCGGCGGCCAGGTCGACATCACATCGGGCAAGTTCGTGTTCACCGCCGCCGAGGCCTATCTGATCGAGCACGGCAGGCTGACGGCGCCGGTCAAAGGTGCGACGCTGATCGGCAACGGCCCCGACTGCCTGACCAAGGTCAGGGCGATCGGCAACGACCTCCAGCTCGACCAGGGCGTCGGCACCTGCGGCAAGGAGGGCCAATGGGTGCCGGTCGGGGTCGGCCAGCCGACGCTCCTGATCGAGGGCCTGACCGTCGGCGGCACCGCGACCTGAGCCGCGGCCCGCGCGGCCGTGGCTCGGGCCGGGCTCAGTTGAGCGGGGTATCGACCGCCTGCCAGCAGGCAAGCGCCGCGAGCGCCGCAGTCTCGGCGCGCAGCACCCGGGGCCCGAGGCTGATCGCCACGGCCTGGGCGTGGCCGCGGAGCTCGGCCAGCTCCTCCTCGGTGAAGCCGCCCTCGGGCCCGATCAGCAGATCACCGGGCCCGCGGTTCCGAAGCGTCTCGAGCACGGGCGCGCCGGCGCCGGTCTCATCGCCGAAATAGAGCAGACGGTCGCCCGGCCAGCTCTCGAGCCGCTGGTCGAGCGAGGTCGGTAGATCGATCTCCGGTACGGTCAGCCGGCCGGACTGCTCGGCCGCCTCGATCGCGATGGTGAGAATGCGGGCCCGGTTGATCCGGTCGACCACCGAGCGCCTCGTGAACACCGGCTCGAGCCTGGCGACGCCGAGTTCGGTCGCCTTCTCGATCAGGAACTCCTGGCGAACCCGCTTGAGCGGGGCGAACAGCAGCGCCGGGCCGGGCTCGGCCTGCTGCGGCCGCAGCCGCTCGGCGATCGCGAGCCGGCAGCGGCGGCGCTCGATCGGCTCGATCGCGGCCAGCCACTCGCCGTCGCGGCCGTTGAACAGCACCGCCCGGTCACCGGCCTGGCGGCGCATCACGGTCAACAGGAAGTGACACTGGGCCGCGCTCGGCTCGAGCAGGCCCCCCTGCGCGAGAGGCACGTCGACGAACAGGCGAAGGTCTGAGGATCGGGGCGCGTGCAACGGGGTTTCATCCATGGGGGGCTCGCTTGTCCTGAGGTGGGCCGAACGCTAGAAGGATGAGCATGGCGAAGCAAGGCTTTGACGCGCCGCCGATCGTCATGGACCGCGAGCGCGGCTGGGTCGAGCGCCTGCCCCAGCGCGTGCGGCCATTCGCGGTGCTGGCGCGCTGGGATCGCCCGATCGGCAGCTGGCTCCTGCTTCTGCCGGGCTGGTGGGCGCTGGCGCTGGCACCGGGCGGGCCGGACCTCGCCCTGGTCGCGCTGTTCGGGATCGGCGCGGTCGCGATGCGCGGCGCCGGCTGCGTGATCAACGACCTGATCGATCGCGACCTCGACGCCCGGGTCGAGCGCACCCGTCACCGGCCGCTCGCGAGCGGCCAGCTCAGCATCGCCCAGGCGCTGGGCTTCCTCGCGCTGCAGCTCCTGGTCGGCCTGCTGGTCCTGCTCGCCTTCAACCGGTTCGCGATCCTGGTCGCGCTGGCGTCGGTCCCGCTGATCGTGATCTACCCGTTGATGAAGCGGATCACCTGGTGGCCGCAGGCGTTCCTGGGCATCACCTTCAATTGGGGCGCGCTCGCCGGCTGGGCGGCGGCGACCGGGACGCTCGCGGCCCCGGCCCTGCTGCTGTACGCCGCCGGCTTCTTCTGGACGCTCGGCTACGACACGATCTACGCGCACCAGGACAAGGCCGACGATGCGCTGATCGGCGTCCGCTCGAGCGCGCGGCGGCTCGGGGCCGCAACCTGGCGCTGGCTCTGGGTCTTTTACGCGCTGACGCTCGGGCTGCTGGCGGCGGCCGGGGCGGCGGCCGGCATCGGACCCGGCTTCTACCTGCTGCTGGTCGCGGTCGGCGCGCATTTCGCCTGGCAGGTCCGGACCCTCGAGATCGACGATCCGGCCTCCTGCCTGCGCCGGTTTCGCAGCAATCGCGAGCTCGGTCTTCTGGTCTGCCTGGCGCTGCTCGCCGGCAAGGTCGGGGCTTGATGGCGAGCCGGTTCGACTGGACCAGCCTCAGGGACCTGACCACCCTGCCCTCGCCGGCCCGCCTCCAGCGCGGGCTCAAGGAATTCACGGAGCTCGCCCGCGACCGCACGCTCCGGCTAGCGGTCACGGGGCTCCGCGGCAGCGGCAAGACCGTGTTCATCACGATGGCGGTCCAGCATCTGCTGCGGGCGCAGGAGCTGCCGTTCCTGGCCGCGATCCAGGAGGGCCGGCTGCTCGGCGCCCGCCTGCTGCCGGCCGAGCCCGACGGACTGCCGGCCTTCCCGTTCGAGAGCGCCCGCGCCGCGCTCGCCGCCGTCGAGCCGCACTGGCCGCCCGCGACCGAGCGCCTGAGCACGCTCCGGCTGCAGCTCCGTTACGTCGCCACAGGCGTGCTGCGCCGCCGGCTCGGCGAGCGCCGTCTGCTGACGGTCCAGATCATCGATTATCCGGGTGAGTGGCTGCTCGATCTGCCGCTGCTCGACCAGAGCTACGAGGCATGGTCGGCCGCGGTCCTGCGGTCTGCCGAGAGCCCGCCGCGCGCGGCGCTGGCCAAGGACTGGCGGGGCTTCGTCGCCGCGCTCGATCCCAAGGCGCCCGTCGCCCCCGGCCAGGCCGGCGAGGCGGCCCGGGCGGCCGCGCTCTATACCGACTATCTGCGCCGCTGCCAGGCGGCGGGGCTCGGCCTCCTGCAGCCGGGCCGCTTCACGATGCCGGGCGACCTCGCCGGCAGCGAGCTGTTGCAGTTCTGCCCGCTGCCGCCCGCCGAGGCAGCGCGCGGCAGCCTCGCGCGGCTGATGCGCGAGCGCTACGAGCGCTACCGCGATCTCGTGGTCCTGCCCTTCTACCGCGATCACTTCAGCCGCTTCGATCGTCAAATCGTGCTGGTCGACGTGCTCGGCGTGCTCAACCATGGCCGGGCCTGCTTTGCCGACGGCGAGGCGGCGCTGACGCTCGTGCTGAACAACTTCCGCTACGGGCCGAGCGGGCTGCTTGCGCGGCTGCTGCGGCCGCGGATCGAGACCCTGCTGTTCGCGGTCACCAAGGCCGACCACGTCGCCCACAACCAGCATCCCAATCTCCGCCTGCTGCTCGAGCGGATGGTCGACGAGGCCGCCGGCGCCGCCCGGTTCGAGGGCGTCAAGCCGGCCTTCGTGGCGCTCTCGGCGCTGCGCTCGACCGACGTCGTGCGGACCGAGTATCAGGGCCAGGTTCTGTCCTGCGTCCGGGGCGTGCTGAAGGGCGACCACCGCCCGACCGTGCTGTTCCCGGGCGAAATCCCGCCCGAGCTGCCGGCCGAGGAGGACTGGCGGGCGGACCGTTTCCGGTTCCGCGACTTCGCTCCCCGGCGCCTCAGTCTCACGGGCGCCGACAAACCCCAGCACATCCGCCTCGACCAGGCGCTCGAGGTGCTTTTGGGCGACCGGCTGCGATGAGCGGGGCGAGCTGGACCGCGTCCGGCCGCCGGGCCGGCGGAGCTCATTGGGACCGGCTGCGAGACTCCGGCTTGGGCGGGGTCTTGGGCGCGAGCCTGGGTTCAGAGCCGATGCCCGGAGCGGAGCGGCCATGAACGGCCGCGATCCGATCGCGCCGTTCGAGCTCGATCCGGCGAGCCTGACGGCGGGCCGGCTGGAGCTGGTCGAGCCGGAGCCCGCCCCGGCGCCGCTCGTGCCGCTCGAGCCCGAGCCGCCACCCGCCCGCTCCCGGCCCTGGCGCCGGCTGCTGCTCTGGAGCGGCGGGCTGCTGGTAGTCGGCCTCCTCGGCCTGCAGGCCCATGACCTGATGGTCGAGCTGTTCGCGCGCTCGGTCTGGCTCGGCGGCGCCGCCGCGGTGCTGATCGCCGGGGTGACCGCAGGCGGCCTCGGCCTCGTCGGCCGCGAGACCCTGGCGCTCGCCCGCCTCGCCCGGGTCGAGCATCTACGCCACGACGCCGAGCGCCAGCTGATCTCGGATGTGCACGGCCAGGCGGACGCGCTGCTCGAGCGCATCGAGCAGCTCTACCGCGAGCGCGCCGATACCCGCGACGCGCTGGAGCGCTTCCATGCCCAGGCCAGCGATGCCTTGACCGACGGCGAGCGGCTGCGGCTGTTCGCGGCCACGGTGCTCGGGCCCCTCGATCAGCGCGCCTATCAGCTGGTCAGGCGCGGCGCCCGCGACATCGGCGCGCTGACCGCGCTGACTCCCTTGGGACTTCTGGACAGCGCCTTCGTCCTGACCCGCACGCTCGCAATGCTGCGGGCGATCGCGCGGCTCTACGGCGTCCGGCCGGGCGGCGCTGCGTTGGCGAAGCTGCTGCGCCGGGCGATCGTCAATGTGCTGGCGGCCGACGTCAGCGAGATGATCAGCGACGCGGCGGTCGAGGCGACCGGCGCCACGCTGCTCCACGTGCTCTCGGCGCGCGTCGGCCAGGGCGCGGTCAACGCGCTGCTGGCGGCCAAGCTCGGCCTGGTCGCGATGCAGATCTGCCGGCCGCTGCCGTTCACCCAGGGCCAGCTGCCGAGCCTGCGGCAGCTGCGCGCCGAGCTGTTCAAGTAGCCGAGCGGCCCTCCCGCCGCGGCCGCGAGCCTCCCAGAATCAACAAAATTCATAAGCAGCACCGGACCAGGAATAAACCAGGAGGCGTCCTGTTAGCCTCATTGACAATCCGGGGGCTGAGCCGGACGCGAGTGTGACACCACGCGTGAGAGTCTCGGATGCTCAGCAAGCTGACCGGTGCCAGCGCCACGGTGGTACGGGCTGCCGGCCCAGTGTCCGGATCGTTCGGCGTAGCCGAGGTTTAGGTAATCGATCAGGCGCTCGTCGAATTGCCACCCTCGCAGCGTCGTAACGCTGGTTCAGGTGCCGACACTCGAGGCCGAGTGTCGGGGCCGGCCGGAGCGGGGAGGACCCGCTGCCGGTCGGGCCTCGAATCGACCGTCAGGACCGCCTGAACCGATCGGCCGGCGCATCGCCCCATCTTTTTGGTGCGCCGGCCATTTTTTTTGACTTAACAGGGCGTCAATCGCCAACCAAACTGCGCCGATATGCCGGCGACGGCATGGGAGGTGGAACAGGAGGTTATCCAATGCGTACCACGAGGAAGCATCTGAGAACCGCTGCAGCCGGCCTGAGCGCGGCGTTGCTGTTGCTGGTTGTGGCCTGCGGCAAGTCCGAGGAGAACAAGGGCTCGACTTCGTCAGCCCCGGCGACCGCACCGGCTACGGGCGGTCAGACACCGGCGGCCAATCCGCCAGCGCCGACCGCGCCAGCGCCCGAGCAGCCAAAGCAGCAGTAACGGCGAGCGGATCCCAGATCGGGAGTTCGTCGACCGGCGCCGCCGACGGCGGCCGGCATGCTCGGCGAACGGGGCGAGCGGGACGCGCATCACCCCGTTCGGAAGATGGGACAGAGGGGATCGGATCCTGCAGTCCGGTCCGGAAAGGTTTGTCTGCGCCCGATTCCGGTGGTTACGCA
>DATAOG010000433.1:0-4079 GCA_036265855.1 Geminicoccaceae bacterium
GCGACCACGGTCCCGACCTTGATGCCGCTGATCCGGACGTCGGCGCCTCGCTCCAGGCCGTCGACCCGGCTGAACCGGGCGGTCAGCTGGTAGCCGTCCGTCTGGTTGACCTGGCTGCTCCGGTAGGCAAAGGCGAGAAAGCCGAGCGCGACCACGAGCACGATCGCGCCAAGCAGGGTCTCGAGCACATTGCGGGTCATGGTCGGTCCCGGAGCAGGTCAACGAGTGCGCGCCTAACATCGTGACTTTGCCACCGACGCGCAAGCGGATAGCTGACGCAGTGCGACCTTCGGGTAACCGCCGGCAGGGTCGACCCGGAGCTGCCCGGACGGGCTTGACCGTCCTATTCCTGGCCCAGACCGAGCAGGGCATCGGCGAAGGCTCTCGCCTCGAACGGCCGGAGGTCATCCGCCCGCTCGCCGACCCCGAGCGCGCGCACCGGCAGGCCGAACTGCCTGGCGAGCGCCACGACCACGCCGCCGCGCGCGGTGCCATCCAGCTTGGTGACCACGAGCCCGCTGACCGGGACCATGTCGCGGAAGGTCTCGACCTGGGTGCGGGCATTCTGCCCGGTGGTCGCGTCGAGCACGAGCAGGGTCTCGTGCGGCGCCTCGGGGTCGACCTTCTTCAGCACGCGGACCACTTTCGCGAGCTCGTCCATCAGCGCCTGCTTGTTGTGCAGCCGGCCGGCGGTATCGATCATCAGCACGTCTGCGGCCTCGACCCGCGCCTGCTTGAGCGCGTCGAAGGCAAGGCCGGCGGCATCGGCGCCGGGCGGCCGCTTGATCACCTCGCAGCCGGTGCGCTGCCCCCAGATCTCGAGCTGCTCGATCGCCGCCGCCCGGAAGGTGTCGCCGGCCGCCAGCACCACGCGCTCGCCGCCGGCCTTGAACTGCTGGGCGAGCTTGCCGATCGTCGTGGTCTTGCCGGTGCCGTTGACACCGCAGACCAGGATCACCGCCGGCCGGTGTCTCGGGTCGAGCTGGAACGGCCGCGCGACCGGCTCGAGAATCGCCGCGATCGAGGCGGCAAGCGCGGTCCGCACTTCCAGGTCCGTGACCTCCTTGCCGAACCGGCTCCGGGCCAGCTCCTGGACCAGCTCGGCCGCGGTCTCGACTCCGAGGTCGGCGCCGATCAGCGCCTCCTCGAGCTCCTCCAGCGTCTCGGCATCGAGCTTGCGCCGGCGCAGCACGGTCGCAATGTTGTCGCGCAGCCGGCCGGAGGAGCGGCTGAGGCCGGCGCGCAGCCGCTGGACCCAGCCCGCGCGCGGCGCTTCGGGCGGAATCTCGGTCAAGCTCTCGACGGTCGGCGCCCCGGACAGCGGGATCTCGGCCTCAGCGACCCCGGCCGGCGCCGGGGCCTCGGGCCCAGGAACCCGGTCGGCCGGCGCCTCGTCCCGCCGCCAGCCGAAGCGGCGCCACCAGCGATCCTTGTCCGCCTCGGTCACGCCGCCGCCCGCCCGAGCAGCATGTCGTTTTCGACCCGCTCCGCCACGGCGTCGACGATGCCGCCCGGTAGCGGAGCTTCGGCAAAACGGAACGGCGCGAATGCCTCGGTGCGTCCGCGGCCGTGCGCCTCGACCAGCACGCGGGCCGGACGGCCGACCTCGCCCTCAAGATAGCCCCGCAACCGGCGCTCGCCTGCGGCGCGCAGCCGGGCGGCCCGCTCCCTGCGCACGGGCTTTGGCAGCTGCGGCATGCGCGCAGCCGGCGTGCCCGCCCGCGCGGAGTACGGAAAGACGTGCAGATAGGTGAGCTCCGCGTCCTCGATCAACGTCAGCGTGTTCGCGAACATCGCCTCGGTCTCGGTCGGGAAGCCCGCGATCAGATCGGCGCCGAAGACGAGTCCAGGGCGCAGCTGGCGCAGTCTCGCGCACAGCCGCACGACATCGTCGCGACTGTGGCGCCGCTTCATGCGCTTGAGAATCAGATCGTCGCCGGCCTGAACGCTGAGGTGCAGATGCGGCATTAGCCGCGGCTCGTCGGCGATCAGCGCGACCAGGTCGGGATCGAGCTCGGCCGGGTCGAGCGACGACAGGCGCAGCCGCGACACCTCCGGCACCAGGCGCAGGACCCGCCGGACCAGCTGGCCGAGGCTCGGCCGTCCGGGCAGGTCCTTGCCGTAGGAGGTCAGGTCGACGCCCGTGAGGACGAGCTCGAGGTGGCCCGCCTCGACCAGACGGCGCGCCTGCGCCACGACCGTGCCCGCGGGCACGCTCCGGCTCGGGCCCCGGCCATAGGGGATGATGCAGAACGTGCAGCGGTGGTCGCAGCCCTGCTGGACCTGCACGAAGGCACGCGTCCGCCCCTCGAGCCCGTCGACCAGGTGGCCGGCGGTCTCGCGGACGGCCATCACGTCGTCGACAATGACCCGGGCGTGCTCGCCGGCGAGCGCACGCCAGAGCTCGGGATCGAGCTTGCGACCGTTGCCGACCACCTGGTCGACCTCAGCCATGGCGGCGTAGCCCTCCGGGCTGATCTGGGCGCTGCAGCCGGTGACCAGGATCCGCGCTTCGGGCCGCTCGCGCCGGGCCCGGCGGATGGCCTGGCGCGCCTGGCGCTCGGCCTCGACGGTCACCGCGCAGGTGTGGACGATCACCAGGTCGTTCAGGCCCTCGGCCTCGGCCGCCCGCCGCATGACCTCGGATTCGAGCGTGTTCAGGCGGCAGCCGAACGTGATCACCTCGGGGCCGCGGCGGTCGGCCGGCACTTCAGGCAGTCCGATCGTCACGTGGTCACCGCCAGCATCTCGGGGTCGAGCCGCCCCCTGAAACTGTGTGCCGCCGGACCGGTCATCAAGACCCGGTCGTCGTCGGTCCAGGCGATCTTGAGCGCGCCGCCGTCGAGCCGGACCTCGGCCGAGCGGTCGGTGAGATCCCGGCGCGCGGCCGCGACCAGCGCCGCGCAGGCGCCGCTGCCGCAGGCCTGGGTCAGGCCGGCGCCGCGCTCCCAGACCCGCAGCCGGATCGAGCGCCGGCCGCGGACCTCGGCGACCCCGATGTTGGCGCGTTCGGGAAACAAGGGATCGGTCTCGAGCGCCGGCCCGAGCTCCGCAAGCGGCACCGCCTCGGCATCGTCGACGAAGAAGACCGCGTGCGGGTTGCCGAGATTGACCCCGACCGGCTGGGCCAGCGAGCCGAGCGCCAGATCGAGGGCGAGCGTGTCCATCGGCCGGGCGAGCGGGATCTCGTCCCAGCCGAAGCGCGGCCGGCCCATGTCGACGGTATAGCCCTGGACGCTCACGGTCACGGCGAGCACGCCGGCCGCGGTCTCGATCGTCGCCCGGCTGCCGCCCCGCTCGTCCATCAGCAGGCGCGCGACCGCCCGCGTGCCGTTGCCGCAGGCAGCCACCTCGGAGCCGTCGGCGTTGTAGACGCGCATGAACACGTCCGCTCGCTCCGAAGGCTCGAGGCAGAGCAGCTGATCGCAGCCGACGCCGAGCCGGCGATCGGCGATCCTCCGGATCTGGGCGGCCGAGAGCGACAGCTTGCCGCTCCGCCGATCGAGGATCACGAAGTCGTTGCCCAGGCCTTGCATCTTGAGGAAATCGAGCTCGTCCATGGCGGCGCCAAATATGGCGATCGGGCCCTTCGGCGCAACCCGGAAATCCGCGCCGGCCTGGGCCGCGGCTTGACTTCGCAGGCATCGCCAACGACATTCCGCGCCGTCTGTCCTCCGCCCCCAAGCATCCGGCGCTCGCTGTGGCGCCCCGGATAGGTGACCCCATGTTCGAGAATCTGTCCGGCCGGCTTGCGACCGTGTTCGATCGCCTGAGGGGCCGGGGCGCGCTCAGCGAGGCCGACGTCGAGGCGGCGCTGCGCGACATCCGGGTGGCGCTGCTCGAAGCCGACGTGGCGCTGCCCGTGGTCAAGGACTTCATCGCCGGCATCCGCGAGCGCGCGGTCGGCCAGGAGGTCCTGCGCAGCGTCACGCCTGGCCAGATGGTCGTCAAGGTGGTCAACGACCGCCTGGTGGAGCTGCTGGGCGGTCAGGCGCAGGACCTGGCGCTCGCCGGCGCGCCGCGCGTCGTGCTGATGGTCGGCCTACAGGGCTCGGGCAAGACCACGACCAGCGCGAAGC
>DATAOG010000434.1:0-3191 GCA_036265855.1 Geminicoccaceae bacterium
CGCTTCGATGCCGGCTCGCGCGCGATCTACTCGACGGATGCCTCCAACTACCGGCATCCGCCGATCGGCGTCGTGCTCCCGAAGACCGTCGAGGCGCTGATCGAGACGGTCGCGGTCTGCCGCGAGCACGCGGCGCCGATCGTCAATCGGGGCGGCGGCACCAGCCTCGCCGCTCAGACCTGCAACACCGCCGTGGTCATCGACGGCTCGAAGTACCTCGACCGCATCCTCAAGATGGACTGCGAGCGGCAGGAGGCGCGGGTCCAGCCGGGCGTGATCTTCGAGACCGTGCGCAAGCAGGCCGAGCAGCACGGCCTGACGCTCTCCTTCGACACCTCGACCCACGATCGCGCCACGATCGGCGGCATGATCAGCAACAACTCCTGTGGCGTGCACTCGGTGCTCGCCCAGATGGAGGGCTACGGCTCCGGCCGGACCGCCGACAACGTCGACGAGATGGAGATCCTGACCTACGACGGCTGCCGGATGCGGGTCGGCAAGACCGGCGACGACGAGCTCGAGGCGAAGATCCGCAAGGGCGGCCGCGAAGGCGAGATCTACGCCAAGCTGAAGGCCTTCCGCGACAAATACGCCGACCTGATCCGCGCGCGCTATCCCGACATCCCGCGCCGCGTCTCGGGCTACAACCTGCCGCAGCTGTTGCCCGAGAAGCACTTCCACGTCGCGCGCGCGCTCGCCGGTACCGAGGGCACCTGCGTCACGATCCTCGAGGCCACGGTCGCGCTCGTGAAGAACCCGCCCGCCCGCGCGCTGCTCGTGATCGGCTACCCCGACATCTACCAGACCGGCGACCACGCGGCCGAGGTGCTGGAGCAGCGGCCGGTCGGCCTCGAGGCGCTCGACGGGCGGCTGATCGACAACATGAAGCGCAAGGGTCTGCACGTCGAGCTGACCAAGCTCCTGCCCGAGGGCGGCGGCTGGCTGCTCGCCGAGTTCGGCGGCGACAGCGAGGAGCAGGCGGCCGAGACCGCGAGACGCGTGATGGCCAGGCTCGAGGCGAGGGGCGATGCGCCGCACGCCAAGCTGTTCACGAGCAAGGACGAGCAGGAGGCGATCTGGACGATCCGCGAGTCCGGGCTCGGCGCCACCGCGTACGTGCCCGGCACTCCGGACACCTGGGAAGGCTGGGAGGATTCGGCGGTGCCGCCCGAGAGGGTCGGTGACTATCTGCGCGACCTGCGGGCGTTGTTCCACCGCTACGGCTATGAGTCCGTGCTGTATGGCCACTTCGGCCAGGGCTGCATCCACTGCCGGATCAACTTCGATCTCAGGGACAAAGAGGGCATTCGCAACTGGCGCCGGTTCCTCGACGACGCCGCCGAGCTGGTCGTGAGCTATGGCGGCTCGCTGTCCGGCGAGCACGGCGACGGCCAGGCCCGCGCCGAGCTCCTGCCCAAGATGTTCGGCGAGGAGATCGTCCAGGCGTTCCGGGAGTTCAAAGGCATCTGGGACCCCCAGAACAAGATGAACCCCGGCAAGATCGTCGACCCCTATCCGATCGACGCCGAGCTCCGGATCGGCCCGCGCTACCATCCGCCCCGCTTGAAGACCTACTTCCAATATCCCGACGACCACGGCGAGTTCTCGCGCGCGGTGCTGCGCTGCGTCGGGGTCGGCAAGTGCCGCCACCACGAAGGCGGCGTCATGTGCCCGAGCTACATGGCAACCCACGAGGAGGAGCACGGGACCCGCGGCCGGGCGCGGGCGCTGTTCGAGATGTTGCACGGCGGCATCATCAGCAAGGGCTGGCAGAGCGAGGAGGTCCGCGAGGCGCTCGACCTCTGCCTCGCCTGCAAGGGCTGCAAGCGCGACTGCCCGGTCAACGTCGACATGGCGACCTACAAGGCCGAGTTCAACGCGCACTACTACAAGCGCCGGCTGCGGCCGCGCTCGGCCTATTCGATGGGCCTGATCTACTGGTGGTCGCGGCTCGCCGCGTGCGCGCCGGGCGTCGCCAATGCGGCGCTGAAGACCCCAGGGCTGAGCCGTCTGATCAAGACGGCGGGCGGCATCCATCCGAAGCGGAGCTTTCCGCCGTATGCGCGGCAGACCTTCCGGAGCTGGATGAAGAAGCACGAGCCCCGGATCGCCAGCCGCGGCACGGTGCTCCTGTTCCCGGACACCTTCACCAACTTCTTCCGGCCGGGCACCGGCGTCGCCGCGGTCGAGGTGCTCGAGCACCTGGGCTACGAGGTCCGGATCCCCAAGCGGATCCTCTGCTGCGGGCGCCCGCTCTACGACAAGGGCATGCTGACCACGGCGCGCCATCTGTTGCGCCAGATCATGCGGACGCTCGGCCCCGAGATCTCGGAGGAGACGCCGCTGGTCGGCCTCGAGCCCGCCTGCGTCGCCGCGTTCCGGGACGAGCTGATCAACATGTTCCCCAAGGACGAGCGCGCCCGGCGGATCGCCAAGAACAGCTACATGCTCTGCGAACTGCTGGCCAAGGACGGCGTGCGGCTGCCGGAGCTGCCGGCCAAGGCCAAGGTGCACGTGCACTGCAACCATCACGCCGTGCTCGATGCCGCGCCGAGCAGAAGATCCTGAAGGATATGCGGCTCGACTTCGAGGTGCTGAATGCCGGCTGCTGCGGCATGGCTGGCTCGTTCGGCTTCGAGGCGGACCACTACGAGGTCGCGATGAAGTGCGGCGAGCGGGTGCTGCTGCCGGCCGTGCGCGAGGCGGATAAGACGACGCTGATCATCGCCGACGGGTTCAGCTGCCGCGAGCAGATCGCGCAGGCGACCGACCGGCAGGCGCTGCACCTGGCCCAGGTGATCAGGATGGCGATCCACTCGCCCGGCCGGCCCGACGGCGCGCCCTACCCCGAGCAGCGCGGGCTCGAGGTCGCGGGCCTGCCCGGCTGAGCTCAGCACCGATCGAAGGACCAAGACGATGACCACGACCATCGGACGCCGGCGCTGGGCGATCGCGGAGGGCTACATCCCGGCCGAAAGCCACGGCCCCGAGCCAGAGATGACGAGCCACGAGACCGCCTGCCTTCTGAACCCGGGCGAGCGCGAAGCGAACGTCAAGATCATGGTCTTCTTCAGCGACCGCGAGCCGGCCGGCCCCTACGCCCTGACCGTGCCGGCCCGGCGCACCAGGCACGTGCGCTTCAACGAGCTGAAGGATCCGGAGCCGATCCCGCGGGATACCGACTACGCGAG
>DATAOG010000435.1:0-3017 GCA_036265855.1 Geminicoccaceae bacterium
GACCGGCTACAGCTCCGCGTTCGCGATCATCCTGTTCGTGACGGTGTTCGGCGCCGCCAACATCTACGTCAAGGCGCTCAACCGGGTGAAGCAGCGATGACTGCCTCTGCCGATGCCGCCCGCCCGGTGATCGCGCCGTCCTCGCGCTCGCGCAAGATCGCGGCGCTGCTGGTGATCGCCTACGCGCTGGTCGCGACCATCCCCCTGGTCTGGATCTTCTGCACCGGCTTCAAGACGCCCTCCGAAGCGATCGCCTATCCGCCGAAAGTGATCTTCGAGCCCTCGCTCGAGGGCTACGTCAACCTGTTCACCGACCGTACCCGCCAGACGCCGGAATACATGGCGAGCCTGCCGCCGCCCGCGACCTGGTACGATCAGCTCGTGCGCTCGCGCAACATGGTGATCACCGGCCCCTCGCGGTTTGCCGGCCGCTACCTCAACTCGCTGATCATCGGCTTCGGCTCGACCTTTCTCGCGGTCTTCCTCGGCACGCTCGCGGCCTACGCGTTCTCGCGCTTCAGGGTGCCGCTCAAGGACGACCTTCTGTTCTTCATCCTGTCGACTCGGATGATGCCGCCGGTTGCGGTCGCGATCCCGATCTATCTGATGTACCGCGCGCTCGGCCTCTCCGACACGCACGTCGGCATGATCATCCTCTATACCGCGGTCAACCTCAGCCTCTCGGTCTGGCTCTTGAAGGGCTTCATCGACGAGATCCCGCGCGAGTACGAGGAGGCCGCGATGATCGACGGCTACACGCGCTTTCAGGCCTTCTGGAAGGTCGTGCTGCCGCAGGCGACCACCGGCATCGCCGCGACCGCGATCTTCTGCCTGATCTTCAGCTGGAACGAGTATGCGTTCGCGCTGCTCTTGACCAGCGGTCAGGCGCAGACCGCGCCGCCGTTCATTCCGATCATCATCGGCGAGGGCGGCCTCGACTGGCCGGCGGTGGCCGCGGGCACGACACTGTTCCTGCTGCCGGTCGTGATCTTCACCGTGCTGCTGCGCCAGCATCTGTTGCGCGGCATCACCTTCGGCGCGGTGCGCAAGTGAGCCGGAAGCTGCGCCGCCTGTTCCGCCGCGGTCCGTGGGAGAACGCCGCGATGCTGCTGATCGGCGCCGGCGTCGTGATGCTGATGCAGCCGCTCTCGATGACGCTCTTCAGCCACTCCTTCCCGCTGATCCTGGCCGGCACGCTCGGCTTCGTGGTCGTCAGCCATTTTCCGGAGCACTGATGGCCGAGATCTGTCTCGAGCACGTGGCCAAGCGCTTCGACAATTTCGTCGCGGTGCAGGGCACGAGCCTCACGGTCGAGCACGGCGCGTTCTTCGTGCTGCTCGGGCCGTCGGGCTGCGGCAAGACCACGACGCTGCGCATGATCGCGGGCCTGGAGCTGCCGAGCGCCGGCCGCATCCTTCTGGATGACGAGGATGTGACCCGAAAGCGCGCGGCGCAGCGCGACATCGCCTTCGTGTTCCAGCTGTTCGCGCTCTATCCGCACATGAACGTGCGCAAGAATCTTTCCTTCCCGCTCAAGGCCGAGGGCCGGCCGCGGGCCGAGGTCCGCGCGCGGGTCGCGGAGGTCGCGAAGCTCCTGCGGATCGAGAGCATCCTTAACTCGCCGGTCTCGGGGCTCGCCGGTGGCGACCGCCAGCGTGTGGCGCTCGGCCGGGCGATCATCCGCCGGCCCAAGGCGTTCCTGATGGACGAGCCGATCGGCGCGCTCGATGCGGCGCTGCGCGAGGTGATGTGCGAGGAACTGCGCCGGCTGCACGACCGGATCGGCGCGACCACCGTCTACGTGACCCACGATCAGGTCGAGGCCATGGCGATGGCCGATCGGATCGCGGTCATGAACCACGGCGAGGTCCTGCAAGTGGCCGCACCGTCCGAGATCTACGCCCGGCCGCGCTCGCGCTTCGTCGCGGGCTTCATCGGCAGCCCGGCGATGAACTTCCTCCCGGCCATGGGCCCGCTGGCTGCCGGCGCGACCGCGCTCCGGGTCAACGGCTCGGAAATCCCCGTACCGCGGCTGCACGAGCCGCTCGGACACGGCGAGGCGGTCCTCGGCGTGCGCCCGGAGCACATCACGATCGCCGACGATGGCGGCCTGCGCGGGCGCGTGTTCGGGGTCGAGTACATGGGCGCCCGCCAGCTGGTCACGGTCGACACCAGCGCCGGCCGGCTCAAGATCCGCGCGCCGAGCGGCGTGCGCGCCCGCTTCGGCGAGACCGTCGGCCTGCGCTTACGGACCGAGGCGCTGGTCGTGTTCGACCGCCGCTCGGAGCGGGCGCTGATGAGCGATCTGTTCGAGGCCAAGCGCCATGGCTGAGGTCGTGCTGTCGGCGGCGACCAAGCGGTTCGGGCGCACGACCGCCGTCCGGAGCCTCGATCTCCAGGTCGGGGATGGCGAGTTCGTCGTGCTGCTCGGGCCGACCGGCGCCGGCAAGACCACGACGCTGCGTCTGATCGCCGGGCTCGAGGAGCCCGATCATGGGCGGGTGGCGATCGGCGGCGTCGACGTCACCGCGGTCCCGCCCGCGGCCCGCGACGTGGCGCTGGTCTTCCAGCAGTACTCGCTCTATCCGCACCTGACCGTCTTCGAGAACCTCGCCTTCCCCTTGCGCGCACCGGGCCGGCGCTGGCCCGAGGAGAAGATCCGCGGTCGGGTCGAGGAGATCGCGCGCTTGCTGCGGATCGATGGCAAGCTCAGCAACCGCGCGACCCGGCTCTCGGGCGGCGAGATGCAGCGGGTGGCGATCGGCCGGGCCCTGGTCCGCGAGCCGCGCGCCTATCTGATGGACGAGCCGCTCTCCTCGCTGGACGCCAAGCTGCGCGAGGACCTGCGGATCGAGCTCAAGCGCATCCAGCGCGAGCTGGGGGCCACCATCCTCTACGTCACCCACGACCAGATCGAGGCCATGACCATGGCCGACCGTATCGTCGTGATGCGGCTGGGCATCGTCGAGCAGATCGGCACTCCGCTCGAACTCTACGACCGGCCGGCCAACTCCTTC
>DATAOG010000436.1:0-5544 GCA_036265855.1 Geminicoccaceae bacterium
GGACCGCGCGGCGCCATCCCCGGGCGTTCCAGGAGCCGGGCCGGCGGTCCCGCATCGCGGCGGGGATCGCCTCGCGAGCGCTGATCGCGACCATCGGCGTCGTGCTGATCGGCGGGCTGATGGCGATCCTGTTCCCTGGTCTGCGAGCGGGGCCGCTCGGCCGGGTCGATCCCCTCTATGCCCAGATCCGGCTCGCCAACATCCTCGAGATTCAGCCGCTGATCGACGCGCAGTGGCTCGCAGCCGGCCGCTATGGCCAAATGATCGGGCAGGCGGTCAAGGTGCTGGGGCTCGCGCTGGTCGCGCTGCCCTTCCTGGTCCTGCTGCTGATCCGCAGCCGGGGCGCGGGCCGCAGGTTCTGGGTCGTGGTCGCGATCGCGCTCGCGGTCTATCTGCCGCTCGCCGCGGCGGAGGTCCGCTGGGCGATCTACGCCGAGGCGCTGCTGGCCTGGCCCTATGCCGCGGCGGTCGCGTGGCTGGTCGGGCGGCTCTCGGCCGGCATCAGGATCGCGCCGCACTGGTGGCGGCCGCCGCTGCTCGGCACAGCACTGCTATGGCCGCTGCTGGTCGCGGCCGGCCTGCCGCAGCGCGAGATCGACCTCGCCTCCGATGCCTGCCCGCTCGACCGGCTGGCGCCTCTGCTGCAGCAGGCCTCGGCCGAGCCGCGCACGATCCTCGCCTACGCCGACTACGGCGCCGAGCTGTTGTACCGCACCCGGCATCGGGTGCTCTCGATCCCCAATCACCGCTTCCAGCCCGGGTTCACCGCCACCTTTCGGATTCTGACCGCGACCGATGACGCGAGCGCCCGGGCGCTGCTCGCGCGCTCCGGGGTCGACTGGATCCTGCTGTGCCCGAGCCCCACCGAACGGGCGGTCTTCGCGCCCGGGCAGGCTTCGGCGCCGACCCTGTACCGGCGCCTGGTCGCGGGCGAGGTCCCGGACTGGCTGCAGCCGCTGCCGCTCGGCCCCGAGCTCGAGAGAACGGCCCGGCTGTACGAGGTCAGGGCGCGCCCGAACCTCGTCGCGACCCCGGCTGGCCGCTGAGGGCCGGGCGATGAGCGCCAAGACGCTGATCATCCAGATTCCCTGCTACAACGAGGCGCCGACGCTCGGCATCACGCTCGCGGCGCTGCCGCGCAGCGTGCCCGGGTTCGCGCGGGTCGACTGGATGGTGATCGACGACGGCAGCCCTGACGGCACCGTCGAGGTCGCCAGAGCCGCCGGTGTCGACCACATCGTCCGGCTCGGCCGCAACCAGGGCCTGGCGCGCGCGTTCGCGGCCGGGCTCGAGGCCGCAGCCCACGCCGGCGCCGACGTGATCGTCAACACCGATGCCGACAATCAGTACTGCGCCGACGACATCCCGAAGCTGACCGCGCCGATTCTCGCCGGCGAGGCCGACCTCGTGATCGGCGCCCGGCCGATCGCGACCACGGCGCACTTCTCGCGGACCAAGAAGGCGCTGCAGCTGCTGGGCTCCATGGTCGTGCGCATGGCGTCCAGGACCACCGTGGTCGACGCCCCGAGCGGCTTTCGCGCCCTCTCGCGCGAGGCGGCCCTGCGCCTCCAGGTCCACGGCGAGTACACCTACACGCTCGAGACCATCATCGCGGCCGGGCGCAAGAACATGGCCGTGACCTCGGTGCCGATCCGCACCAACCCCGACCTGCGGCCGTCCCGCCTGGTCCGCAGCCTGCCCGACTACGTGTTCCGCTCGGCCGTGACCATTCTGCGCAGCTTCGCGACCTACAAGCCGCTCCGTCTGTTCGCCGGCATCGGCCTGCTGCTGTGCGCGGCCGGCGGGGCGCTCGGCCTGCGCTACCTGTGGCTCGCCCAGATCGGCGAAGGTGCCGGCCACGTCCAGTCGGTGATCCTGGGCGCCCTGCTGCTCGGCATGGGCGTGCTGACCGGCCTGATCGGGATCGTCGCCGACCTGATCGCGGTCAACCGCCGGCTGCTCGAGAAGCTGCTCGATCTGCAGCAGGCCGCCCCGCGCGCCGAGCCGGCGGCGACCTCGCCTCGCCGCAAGTCCTCGGCCGCCTAGCTGACCCGGAGCTGCCGATGCGAGCATTGAACCCGTCGTCCCCGGCCGCCGATCCTGGCGCGATCGTCGCCGGCAACGTCTATCCCAAATACACGACCCGCAATCCGCTCGCCCGGCTGCTGGTCGCCAATTTCATGAGCACGCTCCGGCAACTGGTCTCGACCAGCCGCGCGCGCGAAATCCACGAGGTCGGTTGCGGCGAGGGTTACCTGAGCCTGATGCTGGCGGCCGAAGGTCTGCGCGTGCGCGGCAGCGACCGGTCGCCCGAGGTGGTGAGCGAGGCGAGGCGGCAGGCCGCGGCGCGGGGTCTCGCGGTGGCCTTCGAGGTCGCCGACCTGTACGGGCTCGAGCCCGGCCGCGACGGCGCGGAGCTCGTGCTCTGCTGCGAGGTGCTGGAGCACCTGCCCGATCCGGGCCGGGCGCTGCAGACGCTCGCCGCGCTCGCCCGGCCGTTTCTGATCCTCAGCGCTCCGCGCGAGCCGCTCTGGCGGGCGCTCAACCTCGCCCGGGGGCGCTACTGGCGCGACCTCGGCAACACGCCCGGCCACCTGCAGCACTGGTCGACGCCCGCCTTCCTGGCTCTGCTCGAGGAGCATCTTTGCCTGGTCGAGCTGTGCACGCCCTTCCCCTGGACCATGGCGCTCTGCCGCGCCCGCTAGCATGGATCGGCCGGGTCGGCGGCCGGCAGCTCGGCCGCCGGCCCGGCTGGCTGCTGGTCGGGCTGTCGTTCTGGTTCGTCGGCGCAAGGCTCTGGCAGGCCGCACCTTGGGGCCTGGTCCGCACGCGGCTTGAGCTGCTGCTGCCGGTCATGGCCGGCGGCGCGCTTGCCTACGGCCTGGCCGGGTTTCTGCTGGCCGCGGCCTGGCGGCAGATCCTGGCCGGCGGGCGCCCGCCGGGACCCGCGGCCGGCTACCACGCGATCTACGGCCGCAGCCAGATCGCCAAATATCTGGCCGGCAACTGCTTCCACTTCGTCGGCCGGCAGGTCCTGGGCCGGGCGCTCGGCCATTCCCAGGCCGCGCTCGCGCTCGCCTCGCTGATCGAGACCGCGCTGCTGGTGGCACTCGCCACGGCGCTGGCACTGCCGCTCGCGCAGGCCCAGATCGGGGCCTGGGCGCTGGCGCTGCCGGCCGGGGCGCTCCTGTTCCTGTCGCTGGCGCTGGCGGCGCCGGGGCTGCTCGGGTCGCGTTCCTGGCCAGCGGCCGCCGGTCGCAGCCGCGGCCTGGTCCGCGCCGCCATGCTGCAGGGCGCCTTCTTCGCGGTCGCGGGCGGCGTGCTCTGGGCGCTGGCGGCCGCTCGCCGGCCCCGGGTCGCAGGCGCTCGGACCGTTGACCAGCGTCTCGACGCTGGCGCTCGCCTGGGTCGCGGGCTTCGTCGTGCCGGGCGCCTCGGCCGGCATCGGCGTCCGCGAGGCGGTCCTGATCCTCGCGCTCAACGGCGCGCTCGGCGCCGAAGCGAGCGCCGCGGTCGCGCTGATGCTCCGTCTGGTCACGACGGTTGGCGATGCCGTCTTGTTCGGCCTCGCGCTGGCACTGCCGCTGCCGCGCTCGGCGCAGCCAAATCCCGCGCCCGATCAATCAGTATTAACTGCACCTGACCAAGTCAAATGAAGTCGCTGGCGCCGCTGTTCCTTTAAAATATACGCTTTCTTAAGAGATATCAGTCAAAGTCACCCCGTCACGTCCTTAGACATGGGGGAACGTTCCATGAGCATCTTCAGCAAGTTCGTCAAGAACGACAGTGGCGCGACGGCGATCGAGTACGGCCTGATCGCGGCTCTGGTGTCGGTCGCGATCATCGCGGTGCTCGGCACGCTGGGCACGAACCTGAACGCGACGTTCACCCGGGTCGCGACCAACCTGGCCGGGGCCGGTGGCTGAGCCGGACGCTCAGAGACAACAGGCGTCGGCGGCCACCACGGCCGCCGATGCCGCCTCTGCTCCCTGGTGGCACGCCGTGGACATCATCGCAAGAAGCGCAGCCATGAGCCGGATCGTGGTCTCCCGAGCGACCAGCGCCGTGCTCGCACCGGCGGCCCGCCTGCTGCCGGCGACCGCCGGCGGCACGACGATCGAGTACGCGCTGCTGCTCGCCCTGCTCACGCTCGTGATCATCGGTGCGCTGGGCGATGTCGGCGAGGCGCTGATCGCGCTGCCGTTGCCGGCCCTGGTCGCCGCGATCGGCGGCTAGCGGCGATCGGCTCATGGCGCGCGCCCCGGAGGTCACGGTCTGGCTGCTGCATGCCTGCTTTGCGGGCCTGCTGACGCTCTTGATCCTGGCCGCGATCACCGATCTGCGCGAGCGCCGGATCCCGAACTGGCTGAACGCCGGGGTCGCCGCCCTCTATCCCGTCTACCTGCTGCTCAGCCCGGTGCCGGTCGCCTGGCCGGCCGCGCTCGCGCTGAGCCTGCTGGTCGGCCTGGTCGGGCTCGCCCTGTTCGCCCGCGAGCTGGTCGGCGGCGGCGACGTCAAGCTGATCGCGGCGCTGAGCCTCTGGGCCGGTCTCGATCAATTCGTGCTGTTCGCGCTGGTGACCACGCTGACCGGCGGCATCCTCGGCATCGCCAGTCTCTGGTACTGGCGCTGGGGCCCGCTGATCTACGCCTATCTGCTCGGGTTCGTCCCGGCGCGCGGCGGCCGCGGCGGCGAGCCGGTCGCGGCGGTCGCGGAGCCGGCGCCGGGCGCGCCGAGCCCGGCCGCCGCAGCTGCTCCCGTCACCCTGCCCTACGGCATCGCGATCGCCGCCGGTGGCCTGGCGGTCGTGCTCGAGTTGATGAAGTCTTGAGGAGGCACGCTCCATGAGTCCGCGTCGCATATGGTTTTGCTGCTCGCCGTGGTCGCTGCCGGCGGCACGGCGATGTTCGCGCGCAACTTCATCGAGCGCCACCAGACCAGCGTCGCGGGCGCGCCGGCCCCCAGGCAGGAGGTCCACGAGGTCCTGGTCGCCGACACCGACCTCGCCGCCGGCGTGTTCGTCAAGCCTCAGCACCTCCGCTGGCAGCGCTGGCCGACCACCGACGTGCCCGACAGCTACGTGCTCCGGGGCAAGCGGACCGACACCGAGATGGTCGGCGCCGTGGTCCGCAGCTTCATCGCCGCCGGCGAGCCGATCACCGACGGCGCCGTGGTCAAACCCGGCGATCGCGGGTTCCTGGCCGCGGTGCTCAACCCCGGCATGCGCGCCATCTCGGTGCCGATCACGCCGATCTCGGGCAACGCCGGCCTGATCTTCCCGGGCGACCGGGTCGACCTGATCCTGACCCAGAGCCTGACCTCGACCGACAACGGCGGCGAGACCCGCCGGGTCAGCGAGACCGTGCTCAAGAATCTGCGGATCATCGCGATGGGCGCCGAAGTCAGCGATGCCGCCGAGCCCGGCAAGGCCAACGAGAAGGCCAAGACCGCGACCTTCGAAGTCACGCCCCAGCAGGCCGAATCGGTGGCGCTGCTGACCGAGCTCGGCAAGCTGTCGCTGAGCCTGCGCAGCCTCGCGACCGA
>DATAOG010000437.1:0-3933 GCA_036265855.1 Geminicoccaceae bacterium
GATCTTGGCGCCAAGCGGCTCGAGGTCGCGCACGTCCAGTACTACGGCTGGGCGCTGGTCAACCGCGCGGCGCTGATGCCGACGCGCGAGCAGACCGAGCGCTCGATCCAACTGGTCGAGGAGGCGCGCGCGCGGCTCAAGGGCGTGCTGGTGATCGACTACGTCGTGCCCGACTACTACGCGCGCTATCCCAAGCCCTGCATGGGCGGCTGGGCCCGCCAGAACCTGAACGTGACGCCGTCCGGCAAGGTCCTGCCCTGCCATGCCGCCGAGGGCATCGCGACGCTCCGCTTCGACAACGTCAAGGAGCGGCCGCTCGACGAGATCTGGTACCACGGCGAGGCATTCAACGCCTTCCGCGGCACCGAGTGGATGGCCGAGCCTTGCCGCAGCTGCCCGCGCAAGCTTACCGACTACGGCGGCTGCCGCTGCCAGGCGTTCGCGATGACCGGCAGGGCCGAGGCGACCGATCCGGCGTGCTCGCTCTCGCCTCACCATGCGGAGCTGGTCGCGACGGCTACTCGCGAAGCCGGCGGCGCCGCGCCCGAGTTCGTCTATCGGCGTCCCGGCAACGCCGCGCGCGTCACCGCCAGGGAGCCGGCCCCGGCCGAATAGCGGACGCGCTCACCGGAAAGCTTACGACTTGCCGGCGCGGTAGACGGCGATCGCTTCCTCCAGATCCTCACGTTCCTCGCAGTCGGGCTGCTGGTCGGCGCTGGCGTTCTTCGCGAGGCGCAGGCATTCCTGGTCCAGCCGGTCGAGCATCATCTGCGCATCCTTCGGCCGGTCCATCTCGAGATAGGCTTCGCCGAGATACTCGAGCGCGCCCCGATTGTGCGGGTTCAATCTCAGCGCCTTATCGTAGAACTCGAGCGCGCGCTGATAATCGCCGAGCTTCCGATAGGCAAACCCCGACAGATTGTAGGCCTCGTCCTCCCACGGCCGTTCCTCGATCACCCGGCTCATGTGCTCGATCACGCGCTGCCAGTCCTGCTGCTTGAAGGCCGCGACCCCGGCCGCGAAGTCGTCCGTGCCCGGCGTCGCCGGCGGCGCGTCGCCACCGCCGCCCATGATCGCGCCGGCCGGTGCCGCCGGCCCCGCCGCCAGAAGGGCCAGCAGGGCGAGGCGTTGCAACGATCGCATCGTTTCCTCCAGCTCCGGGCCGCAGCATTCTATACGCGCCGAGCGGCAACCGGTAGGCTCGCCGCGGTCGCTCGATGCCCCGGAGCGGAGATGGTCCATGTACGAGCTGATCGTGATCGCGTGCCTCGTGAGCCAGCCTGCCAAATGCGAGGAATTCTACGTTCCGTTCCAGCAGGCGACGGACGCCGTCCGTTGCGCCCAGGATGCCGAGTTCCAGCTCGTGCAATGGGCGGCCGAGCGGCCTGAATGGCAGATCCGGCGCTGGACCTGCGCCGTTCCGAAGGCCTGAAACCCGCCCGGGCGTGCGCGAAAGGGACGATCATGGCGCGGTGGTTGAAGGAGGGGATCAGCGAGACGGCGGCGGACGAGGCGGACGCCGGCGTGCGCGCGACCGTCGCCGGCATCATCGACGAGGTGAAGCGGCGGGGCGATGCCGCTGTGCGCGAGCTCTCGGAGCGGTTCGATCACTGGTCGCCGGCGAGCTTTCGCCTGAGCCCGCAGCAGATCGAGGAATCCCTCGCCTCGCTCGGCCGGCAGGTGATCGACGACATCGGCTTTGCCCAGGCGCAGATCCGGGGCTTTGCCGAGATCCAGAAGGCGGCGCTCAAGGATGTCGAGGTCGAGACCCTGCCGGGCGTGGTGCTGGGCCAGAAGAACATCCCGGTGCAGGCGGTCGGCTGCTACGTGCCCGGGGGCCAGTACCCGATGGTCGCATCCGCCCACATGAGCGTGGTCACGGCCAAGGTCGCGGGCGTGCCGCGGGTGATCGCCTGCGCGCCGCCGTTCCGCGGCAAGCCCGCGGCCGCGATCGTCGCCGCGATGCATCTGGGCGGGGCGGACGAGATCTATGCGCTGGGCGGCGTCCAGGCGATCGCCGCGATGGCGCTCGGCACGGCCACGATCACGCCGGTCGACATGCTGGTCGGACCCGGCAACGCCTACGTCGCCGAGGCCAAGCGGCAGCTGTTCGGCCGGGTCGGGATCGACCTGCTGGCTGGCCCGACCGAGACGCTGATCATCGCCGACGACACTTCGGATGCGGAGATCTGCGCGACCGATCTCCTGGGCCAGGCCGAGCATGGCCCGACCTCGCCCGCGATCCTTTTGACGAACTCAGAAAAGCTCGCGCGCGAGACGATGGCCGAGGTCGAGCACCAGCTGCAGCGCCTGCCGACCGCGGCGCTCGCCGGCCAGGCCTGGGCCGATTACGGCCAGGTGATCGTCTGCACGGACGAGGCCGAGATGGTCGAGATCGCGGATAGGATCGCCTCCGAGCACGTCCAGGTCATGACCCGCAACCCGGACCTCTTCCTCGAGCGGATGACCAACTACGGCGCCTTGTTCCTCGGCCCGATGACCAACGTCGCCTACGGCGACAAGGTGATCGGCACCAACCACACGCTGCCGACGAGGCGCGCGGCCCGCTACACGGGCGGCCTCTGGGTCGGCAAGTTCATGAAGACGGTGACCTGGCAGCGGGTCACGACGCCGGCGGCGAGCGCCATGATCGGCGAATACTGCTCCAGGCTCTGCGCGCTCGAGGGCTTCGCCGGCCACAAGGAGCAGGCGGATCTCCGGGTGCGTCGCTACGGCGGCCGCAACGCATGACGGAGCCGTCGTTCCGGCTCGACGACCAGCTCGCGCTGGTCAGCGGCGCCGGGCGCGGCATCGGCCGGGGTTGCGCGCTGGCGCTGGCCGCGGCCGGCGCCGAGGTGATCGCGCTGAGCCGCACCGCGGCCGAACTCGAGGCGCTGGTCGGCGAGATCGAAGCCGAAGGCGGGCGCGCCCGTGCGCTCGTCTGCGACGTCACCGATACCGCCGCGGTCCGCTCGGCGATCGAGGGTCTGACAACTCTGGACGTGCTGGTCAACAACGCCGGCAGCAATCGGCCGCAGCCCTTCCTAGAGGTCGAGGATGCGGTGCTCGACCGCATGCTGAACCTGAACCTGAAGGCGGCGTTCGTGGTCGCGCAGGCCGCCGCCCGGGTCATGGCGCGCTCGGGCGGCGGCGCGATCATCAACATGTCCTCACAGATGGGCCACGTCGGCGGCGCGACGCGCACGGTCTATTGCGCGACCAAGCACGGCCTCGAAGGCCTGACCAAGGCGATGGCGATCGATCTCGCCCCGCACAAGATCAGGGTCAACTCGGTGGCTCCCACATTCGTCGAGACGCCGCTCACCCGGCCGTTCTTCGAGGATCCGAGCTTCAAGGCCAGGGTCCTCGACCAGATCCTGCTCGGCCGGCTCGCCCGGATCGACGAGATCGCGGCCGCGGTCGTCTTCCTCGCCTCGCCGGCCGCCGCGATGATCACCGGCACGAGCCTGCTGGTCGACGGCGGCTGGACCGCGCACTAGGGCTGCGATGTTGCTAGCCGGACAGCTCGCGCTCGTCCTATCCGCGCTGTTCACCGGCGCGGCGCTCTACATCAATATCGCCGAGCAGCCTGCCCGCCTGCGCCTCGACGACCCCGCGCTCCTGACCGAGTGGAAGCCCGCCTACCAGCGGGGCTTCGCGATGCAGGCGCCGCTCGCGCTGATCGGCTTTCTTTTGGCGCTGTCGGCCTGGTGGCAGACTGGCTGCTGGCCCTGGCTGCTCGGCGCTGCGATCCTGGTCGCGAACTGGCCCTACACGCTGCTCGTGATCATGCCGACCAACCGCCAGCTCATGGCGATCGAGCCGGCCGGAGCGGGGCCCGATAGCCGCGTCCTGGTCGAGAAGTGGGCCGCGCTGCACGCGGGGCGCACTGCGCTCGGCTGCGCCGCGGCGCTCGTCTTTCTGTGGACGTCA
>DATAOG010000438.1:0-3774 GCA_036265855.1 Geminicoccaceae bacterium
CCGATCTCATTCGGCGGACGGCAGCTCGCTCAGTTCCGGCAGTGTCATCACCGTCTCCTCGGGCGCCAGCTCCTCGGGCGGCGCGAATCGCTCGCTGCTCACCGCGAGCCGCTTCAGGCGGGTCATCACGCCGCCGCTGCCGGCCGGGATCAGCCGGCCGACGATCACGTTCTCCTTGAGCCCGCTCAGGTGGTCGACCTTGCCGGCGAAGGCGGCGTCGGTTAGCACCCTCGTGGTCTCCTGGAACGAAGCCGCCGAGATGAACGACTGGGTCTGCAGCGAGGCCTTGGTGATGCCCTGGAGCACCGGAATCGCGGCCGCGGGCTTGCGGTCCTCCTGGACCGCGCGCTCGTTGATGGCGTCGAACTCGAGCCGGTCGACCTGCTCGCCGATCAGGAAGGTGGTCTCGCCGGGATCGCTGATCTCGACCTTCTGCAGCATCTGGCGGACGATCACCTCGACGTGCTTGTCGTTGATCTTGACGCCCTGGAGCCGATAGACCTCCTGGCTCTCGTTGACCAGGAAGCCGGCCAGCGCCTCGACGCCCTTGACCCTCAGGATGTCGTGCGGCACCGGGTTGCCGTCGACCATCAGGTCGCCCTCGCGCACGACGTCGCCCTCCTGGACGACCACGTGGCGGCCCTTGGGGATCAGGTACTCGATCGCATCGCCCCCGTCCTCGAGCGGCACGATCCGCAGCCGGCGCTTGGTCTTGTAGTCCTTGCCGTATTCGACCCGGCCGGCGGACTCGGCGATGATCGCCGGGTCCTTGGGCCGCCTCGCCTCGAACAGCTCCGCGACCCGCGGCAGGCCGCCGGTGATGTCGCGGGTCTTGCTCGCCTCCTTGGGCAGGCGGGCGAGCACGTCGCCGGCGTGAACCTCGACCCCGCTCTCGATGTTCAAGATCGCGCCGACCGGGAGGTAATAGCGGGCCTCGGCGCCGCTCGGCAGCCGGACCGGCTGCGCCTCGTCGTTCTGGATCAGGACCGAGGGCCGAAGGCTCGCGCCCCGGGTCTGCTGGCGCCAGTCGACCAGCTCCTTGCTCGCCCGGCCGGTCGCCTCGTCGACGACCTCGCGGAAGGTCACGCCCTCGACCATGTCCATGAACACCGCGCGCCCGGAGGCCTCGGTGATGATCGGCAGCGTGTGCGGATCCCACTCGGCCAGGCGCTGGCCCTTCTCGATCGGGCCGTCGGCCGCGACCATCAGGCGGGCGCCGTAGGGCAGCCGGTGGCGCGCCTTCTCGCGCCCGGTCTCGTCGTGCAGGACCAGCTCCGTGGTCCGGCCGAGCACGACCGAGCGCTGCTTGCTGTCGATGACCAGGTTCGGATTGGTCAGCTGCAGCGTGCCGCTGACCGTCGCCTCGATGCTCGAGCGCTCCGCCTGCGACTGCGCCGCGCCGCCGATGTGGAAGGTGCGCATCGTGAGCTGGGTGCCGGGCTCGCCGATGCTCTGGGCGGCGATCACGCCGACTGCCTCGCCGGTGTTGACCGGCGTGCCGCGCGCCAGATCGCGCCCGTAGCACAGGCTGCAGACCCCGCCCCGGCTGTCGCAGGTCAGGACCGAGCGGACCTGGACGCTCTCGACCACGGCCTCGTCGAGCAGCCGGACCTTCTCCTCGTCGAGCAGCTCGTTGCGCTCGGCCAGCACCTCGCCGGTGACCGGATGCCTGACGTCCTCGGCGACCGTGCGGCCGAGGATGCGCTCGGCCAGCTCCTCGATCACCTCGCCGCCCTGGATCACCGGCGCCAGCGTGATCGAGTTGGTCGTGCCGCAGTCCTCCTCGACGATGATGCAGTCCTGGGCGACGTCGACCAGCCGGCGGGTCAGGTAGCCCGAGTTGGCGGTCTTGAGCGCCGTGTCGGCCAGGCCCTTGCGGGCGCCGTGGGTCGAGTTGAAGTACTCGAGCACCGAGAGCCCCTCCTTGAAGTTGGAGATGATCGGGGTCTCGATGATCTCGCCCGAGGGCTTGGCCATCAGGCCGCGCATGCCCGCCAGCTGCTTGATCTGGGCCGCCGAGCCACGGGCGCCGGAATCCGCCATCATGAAGATCGAGTTCGGCTGGTTGAAGCGGCCGGTCGCGGGGTCCTGGATCCGCGCGGTGGCCCGGATCTCGCTCATCATCTCGTCGGCGACCCGGTCGGTGCACTGCGCCCAGGCGTCGACCACCTTGTTGTATTTCTCGCCCTTGGTGATCAGGCCGTCGGCGTACTGCTGCTCGTACTGCTTGACCAGCTCGCGGGTCTCACTGACGAACCGCGCTTTGGTCGCCGGCACCACCATGTCGTCCTTGCCGAACGAGATGCCGGCGCGGGCGGCATAGGAGAAGCCGAGGTTCATCAGGCGGTCGGCGAACACCACGGTCTCCTTCTGGCCGCAGTGCCGGTAGACTTCGTCGACCACCTGGGTGATCTCGCGCTTGGTCAGGAGCTGGTTGAGCAGCCGGTCGAAGCTGATCGCCGGGTGCTTGGGCAGGATCTCGTACAGCAGCATCCGCCCGGGCGTGGTCTCGAGCCGCGCGCGCGCGCCGTTGACGGCGGTGCCGTCACCGTCGGGACCGTCCGGCAGGCGGCACCAGATCTTGCTGTGCAACGACACGACCCCGGCCTCGAGCGCCTGCTGGACCTCGTCGAGGTTGCCGAACACCATGCCCTCGCCGGGCTCGCCGTCGAGCTGCAGCGACAGGTAGTAGAGGCCGAGCACGATGTCCTGGGTCGGCACGATGATCGGCTTGCCGTTGGCGGGCGAGAGGATGTTGTTGGTCGACATCATCAGCACCCGGGCCTCGAGCTGGGCCTCGAGCGACAGCGGCACGTGGACCGCCATCTGGTCGCCATCGAAGTCGGCGTTGAAGGCCGTGCACACCAGCGGGTGCAGCTGGATCGCCTTGCCCTCGATCAGAATCGGCTCGAACGCCTGAATGCCGAGCCGGTGCAGGGTCGGCGCCCGGTTGAGCAGGACCGGATGCTCGCGGATCACCTGCTCGAGGATGTCCCAGACCTCGGGCCGCTCCTTCTCGACCATCCGCTTGGCGGCCTTGATCGTCTGGGCCATGCCGTAGAGCTCGAGCTTGGAGTAGACGAACGGCTTGAACAGCTCGAGCGCCATCTTCTTGGGCAGGCCGCACTGGTGCAATTTGAGCTCGGGACCGACCACGATCACCGAGCGGCCCGAGTAGTCGACCCGCTTGCCGAGCAGATTCTGGCGGAACCGGCCCTGCTTGCCCTTGAGCATGTCAGAGAGCGACTTCAGGGGCCGCTTGTTCGCGCCGGTGATCACCCGGCCGCGGCGGCCGTTGTCGAACAGCGCGTCGACCGATTCCTGAAGCATCCGCTTCTCGTTGCGCACGATGATGTCGGGCGCGCGCAGCTCGATCAGCCGCTTCAGCCGGTTGTTGCGGTTGATGACCCGGCGGTACAGGTCGTTCAAATCCGAGGTCGCGAAGCGGCCGCCGTCCAGCGGCACCAGCGGCCGCAGCTCGGGCGGGATCACCGGGATGATGGTCAGGATCATCCACTCCGGCCGGTTGCCGGACTCGATGAAGGTCTCGATCAGCTTCAGCCGCTTGACAATCTTCTTGCGCTTGGCCTCGGAGCTGGTTTCGGCGAGCTCCAGGCGCAGCGCGTCCCGCTCCTCCTCGAGCTCGAGCGCAGCCAGCATCTCGCGCACCGCCTCGGCGCCGATCCCGACCGTGAAGCTGTCCTCGCCGTAGTCCTCACGGTGGCGCTGGACCTGGTCGTCGGTCAGGAGCTCGTGGCGCTTGAGCGGGGTCAG
>DATAOG010000439.1:0-6414 GCA_036265855.1 Geminicoccaceae bacterium
CTCGCGCCCTTGGCCTCCTGGCGCTCGCGCACCCGGTCGTAGAGCAGGATCATCGGCGAGGCGCTCGGCAGCATCATGCCGACCATCATCACCGACCACATCAGGAACATCAGCACGGCATAGCCTGGGGTCCAGGCGTGCAGCGCCGGCATCGCCATCCCGGCCATGGCGCCCGCCGACGTGGCGCTCCCGCCCATGCCGCTCATGCCGCCGGCGGCCATCCCGCCGCTGTCGGCGCCGGCCATTTTGCCCATGCCGCCGTTCAGCTCGCTCATGCCGGCCACGAGCCAGACCAGATAGAGCCAGGCGAGCAAGGTGACGCCGACGATGCCGAGCAGCGCCGGCAGCCGGTCACGACGAAGGAGCAGCGGCAGGATCGATTCGCGATCGGCCGGCCGGCGGATCGTGCTCGAGGGCGCGTTCCAGGCCATCGCTCAGGCCTCGACGATGCCGTAGGGGCCGTAGGCGACGCGGGTCAGACAGGCGTAGCAGTCGCGATTGGCAAAGCCGAGCTCCTCGCCTTCGCCGGTGAAGCTGCCGCTCGCGACCTCCGCCTCGCGGAACTCGAAGCCCTCGGGCAGCCGGATCTGGGCCCGATGCGGCCGGCCGGTAACCGGGTTTTTGATCGGCTCGATCGCGAGCGCCATCACGCCCGGGATCTCGAGCCTGCCGGTGCGCGCGTCGAGGTCGCAGGCGAACGTGATCGGCGCGAACACCGGCGCGAGCTCGCGCGCGATCGTCGCGCCATAGATGTTGTAGACCGTGGTCGGCTCCTGCTCCTTGCCGCCGAGGATCGCGAGCAGCGCGTCGCGCTGGGTCGGGCTCGCGCGCTCGTCGATGATGCCCTCGACGGTGCCGCCGCCTTCGTGCACCGGCCCGGGCCAGCGGTAGCGGGCAGCGATCACGAGGCCATCCAGACGCAGCTCGCCGAACCAGCCCTCCTCGATCAGGTGCGCCTCGAGCCCCTCGCACAGCCCCCGCGTCGGCCGGGCGTTGAACTCGCAGGGACAGCCGTAGTCGCAGTTGCAGGACGCGATCTTGGGTCCCTTGATCAGCCAGTCGACGTACGCCATCGCGAGCTCCTGGAGCGCGATCTCACCCCGCCAGCCGGCACTTTTGCCTCATCGGACCGGCCCCTTGCCGGTCAGATGCAGGGTCGCGAAGTGGCTGTGGCCATTGGTCCAGTCGAGCGGGACCTTGCCGCCGCCCTTGGTCGTGGAGCTGCCGTACTCGGCCTCGGTGTACTCGAAGCCGTGCGGCAGCACGACCCGGGCGCGGTGCGGCTGGCCGGTGACCGGGTTCTTGATCGGTTCGCCCCGCGCCTCGACCAGCCCCGGGACGGCGAACCGCCCGGTCCGGTTCTCGATGTCGACCTCGAACTCGATCGGCCTGAACAGCGGCTCGTGGACCGTCTCGATCACGGTCGCGAAGACGTTGAAGATCGTCGCCCCCGGCTCGGTCTCCTCGCCGGCCATGATCTTGAGGATGGCTTCGCGCTGGCGGTCGTCGGCCCGCTCGTCGACCACCGGCTGGACTTCGCCCTTGCCCTCGTGGATCGCGCCCGGCCAGGCGGCGGTCAGCGCAAATTTGAGGCCGTCGAGCGAGACGTCGCCGAAGTGGCCCTTGTCGATCCGTATCGCGACGCCTGCCCGGCAGTGGCCATGGGTCGGACGCGCGTTGAACTGGCAGGGGCAGCCCCAGTCGCAGTTGCAGCTCGCCAGCTCCGGCCCCTGGATCTCCCAGTCGACGTGCGCCATCTGTCGCCTCCATGTCCCTGATCATGCCGCCTCGACGCGACCCGGTGCCTCTATCTACGCCGGCCTAGCGCAGCGTCAAACCCTCGAGCGGCAGGTCGGGCGTGCGGCCGGCGATCAGATCGGCGGTGATCCGCGCCGTGCCGCAGGCCATGGTCCAGCCCATGTGGCCGTGGCCGGTGTCGTAGTAGAGGTTTTCGAACCTGCCGCGGCCGAGCACCGGGGTGCCCTCGGGCGTCATCGGCCTGAGGCACGCCCAGTACTGCGGCCGGCGGTAGTCGGCGCCGGCCGGGAACAGGTCCTCGAGCGCCCGGAGCATGCTGCGGAAGTCGTCCGGGGAATGGCCGGTGTCGTAGCCCGCGAACTCGGCGACCGCGGTCGAGCGGACCCGGTCGCCGAGCCTCGCGTAGGCGCACAAATTGTCCTCGTCGACGCCGCCGATCGTCGGCGGATTGTTGGCGCCGTCGACCGGGAAGGTCACCGAGTAGCCCTTGATCGGGTAAACCGACAGCCGCTCGCCGAGCGGACGCGTGAGCAGCGGGCTGTAGCTGCCGCAGGCGAGCAGATAGAGGTCGGCCCGCAGCTCGCCCTGATCGGTCAGCACCCGCTCGATCCGATCGCCGCCCGCCTCGATGCCCTTGATCGTGGTGCGATAATGGAAGCGCGCGCCCCGCCAGGCGCAGAGGGCGGCCAGCGCGCGCGTGAACGTGCAGGCATCGCCGCTCTCGTCGCCCGGGCTGTAGATCCCGCCCGCGATCTTGTCCCGGCTCGGCGCCAGCGCCGGGTCGAGCGCCACCGCCCGGTCGCGGTCGACGACCTCGAGCTCCTGCCCGGCCTCGCGCAGGATCTGCATGTTGGCAATGCCGCGATCGAGGCTCGCCTGCGACCGGTGCAGGTAGAGTACGCCCCGCTGCTCGCGGTCGTAGGCGATCCCGGTCCGATCGGCCAGGTCCTGCAGCGCCTGCTGCGCATAGCGGCAGAGCCGGTGCTTGATCCGCGTGTTGCGCCGCGCCCGCTCGCTGGTGCACTGGGCCAGGAACTGCAGCGACCAGCGCCACAGCGCGGGCTCCGCCCGGAACTTGAACCGCAGCGGCTGGTCCTCGGACAACAGGGACTTGATCAGGATCTTCGCGGCCTTGGGCGACGCCCAGGCGAAGGCGTGGCCGGGCGCGATCAGACCGGCGTTGGCAAAGCTGGTCTCGGACGCCGCCTCGGCCTGCCGGTCGACCACGCTGACCTCGTGCCCGTCCTCGAGCAATTGCCAGGCGGCGGTGACGCCGGCGACGCCGGCGCCCATGATCAGCACGTGCATCGGCGCGCCTAGTCGCGCGCGGCGGTCACCATGATCTCGACCTGGTACTGGGGTGCTGCGAGCTTCGCCTCGACGCAGGCGCGGCACGGGGGATTGCCGGGCGCGACCCAGGCGTCCCAGACCTTGTTCATCTGATCGAAGGTCTTGATGTCGGTCAGCCAGATGTTGGCGGACAGAAGCTTGGATTTGTCGGTCCCGGCCTCTGCCAGGAGATCGTCGATCTGGGCCAGGATGTCCCTCGTCTGCTCGCCGACCGAGCGGCCGGCATCCGCACGCGCGACCTTGCCGGCGAGATAGACCGTGTCGCCGTGGATCACCATCTGGCTCATTCGCGGCCCGACCTCGACCCGCTTGATAGTCATCGCAAGCCCCTCCCAGAGTGCGGTTACCGGCCAAGACTAGGCGGCAACGTGCGGTTTGTCCAAGGCGCCGCGGCCCTGCTATATTGCGACGAGCGGGAGACCGGCCATGGACGTCAGCTCGTGGCTCCAGGCCAACGGCCTCGGCCAGTATGCCGAAGCCTTCGCGTCGAACGACGTCGACGCGGACGTCCTGCACGCGCTCACCGCGGATGATCTGAAGGAGCTCGGCGTCGCCTCGCTCGGCCACCGCAAGAAGCTTCTGGCCGCGATCGCCGAGCTGGCTCGGGCCGGCAACGACCAGCCCAAAGCGCCGGCCGAACTGCAAACGCCCAGGTATTTGGCCGAGCGCATCCTGCGCTCGCGCGCCGCACTCGAAGGCGAGCGCAAGCAGGTCACGGTCCTGTTCGCCGACGTCAAGGGCTCGCTCGCGCTGATCGAGCACGCCGACCCGGAGGACGCGCGGCGGCTCCTGGATGGAGCGCTGGGCGTGATGGTCGCCGGCGTGCACCGCTACGAGGGGACGGTCAACCGCATCCTGGGCGATGGCATCATGGCGCTGTTCGGCGCGCCGGTCGCGCACGAGGATCATGCCGTGCGTGCCTGCTACGCGGCGCTCGCGATCCAGCGCGCGATGCAGGCCCAGGCGGACCGTTCGCGCGCCGCGCATGGCGTCGAGGTCAGCGCCCGGATCGGCCTCAATTCGGGCGAGGTGCTGGTGCGCGCGATCGGCAACGACCTCAGCATGGACTACGACGCGATCGGCCCGACCGTGCATCTGGCGAGCCGCATGGAGCAGCTGGCGAGCCCCGGCACGATCCGGCTGACCGCCGCGACCGCCCGCCTGGCCGAAGGGTTCTTCGAGCTGCGCACCCTGGGCGAGGTGCCGGTCAAGGGGCTCTCGCAGCCGATCGAGGCGTTCGATCTGGTCGGCGTCGGCAGCGCGCGCACTCGGCTGCAAGCCGCGGCCGGCCGGGGCCTGACGCCATTCGTCGGCCGCCGGGACGAGCTCGCCGCGCTGGAACGCGCGCGCGAGCTGGCCGCGGCCGGGCAGGGCCAGATCGTCGCCCTGGTCGGCGATCCGGGGGTCGGCAAGTCGCGGCTGTTCCACGAGCTGACCGGCGAACCGCGGATGCGGCGATGGCTGGTCGTCGAAGGCGTCTCGGTGTCCTCGGGGCGGGCCGCCTCCTGGGCGCCGGTGGTCGACCTGCTCAAGGCCTACTTCGACATCGCCCGGGGCGAGGACCGTGGCCGCAGCGCCGAGAAGGTGCTCGGCAAGGTGCTGCTGCTGGACGAAGCTCTGAAGCCGGTCCTGCCGGCGCTGCTGGCGCTGCTCGACCTGCCGGTCGCGGATCCGGCCTGGCAGGCGCTCGACCCGCCTCAGCGGCGGCGGCGGACTCTGGATGGCCTGAAGGCGCTGCTCGTGCGCGAGAGCCAGCGGCAGCCGCTGGCGCTGGTGCTCGAGGACCTGCACTGGATCGACGGCGAGACCCAGGCCCTGCTCGACAGCCTGGTCGAGAGCCTTTCGACCTCTCGTATGCTGCTGCTCGTCAACTACCGCCCCGAATATCGGCATGGCTGGGCCAGCCGGGCGCACTACACGCAGTTGCGCGTCGACCCGCTGGCCGCAGCCGGCGCCGAGCAGCTGCTGTCGAGTCTGGTCGGCGATGCGGCCGAGCTGTCGGCGCTCAGGCAGCGACTCCTCGAAGCGAGCGAGGGCAATCCCTTGTTCCTCGAAGAAGCCGTGCGCAACCTCGTGGACGCGGGCGTGCTCGCCGGCGCCCGCGGCGCCTGTCGCCTGAGCCGGCAACCCGGCGAGATCGAGGTCCCGGCGAGCGTCGCCGCGATCATTTCGGCCCGGATCGATCGTCTGGAGACGGCCCAGAAATCGGTCTTGCAGCTCGCGGCCGTGATCGGGGAAGCCGTGCCGCTCGCGCTCCTCGAGGCGGTCGCTGAGCTGCCGGTCGATGAGCTGCATGGCGCATTGGCCGACCTGCGCCGACGCGAGCTCCTGTACGAAGCCCGCCTGTTCCCGGACATCGTTTACGCCTTCAGGCACGCGCTGACGCGGCGGGTCGCCTACGAGGGGCTGGTGCAGGAGAGCCGCCGCGCGCTGCATGCCCGCGTCGCCGAAGCCCTCGAGGCGCGCCACGGCGATGCCCTCGACGAGATCGTCGAGACCCTCGCGCATCATTTCGAGCAGGGCGCGGCGTGGCCGAGAGCGGCCGAGTACTACCTGCGCGCGGCAGCCAAGGCGAAGCAGCGCTATACCTATCCGACGGCGCTGGCGTTCGCGCAGAAGGGTCGCGAGATCGCCGCGCGCGGCCCGGGCTGCGAGGCGGTCCACCCGCGGGCGCTCGAGCTGGAGGGCGATCTGCACAGCCTGCTCGGCGAGCTCGAGGCCGCCAACCGGAGCTACGAGGCCGCGCTTGCTCTCGAGGCCAGCCGCGACCGCCGGCAGCGGGTCGAGAGCAAGCGGCACCGGCCGGGCCTCGCCGTCCGTGAAGGCGTCCGGATCGCCTATTACCTGCACGGCGGCGGCGACGAGACGCTGCTCTTCGTCAATCCCGTGGTCTACGGGCTCGAGGTGTTCCAGCCGCTGGTCGAGCGGCTGTGCCAGGAATTCCGGGTCGTCACGATCGACCCGCGCGGCACCGGCGCGTCGGACCCGCTGCAACGCCCCTATGGCCTGAGCCAGCACTGCGAGGACGTGCGCGCCGTGATCGAGCAGTCCGGGGTCGGCTCGGTCACCGGGGTCGGCATCTCCCGCGGCAGCAATCTGCTGGTCCGGCTCGACCACATGTATCCCGGCCTCGTGCGCCGGGCGGTCCTGATCGGCGCGCCGACAGACATCGGGAGCAGCGACAGCCCGGCTCGACGTCCGGACTACCTGACCGCCACGGCCGAGTTCATCGCCAACGACGACATGCAAGGCCTGATGCGATACCATATCGCCAGGGTGTTCTCCGAGCCCGACGTGGCGGACCTG
>DATAOG010000440.1:0-7135 GCA_036265855.1 Geminicoccaceae bacterium
AGCTCATGCGCTTGCGCAGGCTTGTGGCCGTCGCGTTCCTGGCCCTGCTCGGCGGGACCACTATCCTCCAGGCGCAGGAGATGCGGTTCTTCCGGATCGGCACCGGCGGGGTCGCCGGCACCTATTACCCGATCGGCGGCCTGATCGCCGACATCATCAGCAGCCCGCCCGGCGCCAGGCCGTGCGAGCGGGGCGGCAGCTGCGGCGTGCCCGGGCTGGTCGCGATCGCGCAAAGCTCGAACGGCTCGGTCGCCAACGTAGACGCGATCCAGTCGGGCGAGCTGGAGAGCGGCTTTGTCCAGTCGGACATCGCTTACTGGGCCTACACCGGGACAGGCATCTTCGAGGGCAAAGGCAAGGCCGACAATCTGCGCGCGATCGCCAGCCTGTTCGCGGAGAGCATCCACATCGTGACCCGCAAGGCGGCCGACATTCGCTCGGTGCGCGATCTCAGGGGCAAGCGCGTGTCGCTCGACGAGCCGGGCTCGGGCACCCTGGTCGACGCCCGGATCATCCTCGAGGCGTTCGGCCTGTCGGAGGCCGACATCGAGCCCGAGTACATCAAGCCGAGCCCCGCACTCACCAAGATGCGGAACAATCAGCTCGACGCCTACATCATCGTTGCCGGCTACCCGACGGGCTCGGTGGAAGAGCTCGCTTCGAGCATCGGCTGCGGCCTCGTGCCGATCGAGGGCCCCGAGGTCGAGGCGCTGCTGCGAAAGTACCCGTTCTTCGTCAAGGACCTGATCCCGGCGGGGACCTACGAGGGGATCGGCGCGACCCCGACGCTCAGCGTCGGCGCCCAGTGGATGGTGGACGCGCGCGTCGACCAGGAACTGGTCTACGGCATCACCAAGGCGCTCTGGAACCCGACCGCCCGCCAGCTGCTGGACAACGGCCACACCAAGGGCAAGTCGATCACGCTCGCGACCGCTCTCGATGGCATTGCCGTTCCGCTGCACCCCGGCGCCGAGCGCTATTATCGGGAAGTCGGTCTGCTTCGCTAGCCGGCAGGTTTCGCCGCCACGGAACTCGGGCAGGCCCGGCGCGGAAGCGGAGGTCAGTGGCTCGCGCAGTGCTGCCGGCTCAGAGTCGGTCGCGCAGGCTGTAATAGAGCGTGCCCAGGACCAGCGTCGGAAGCCGGAGCAACGTGCCGCCCGGAAAGCTCGGCACCGGCAGGCTCGCCATCACGTCGAAGCGCTCGGCCATACCAGCGATCGCATCCGCGATCAGCTGACCAGCGAGCGTCGCGAGGGCCAGCCCCTGGCCGGAATAGCCGTGCGCCACGAACACGTTCGGGGCGAGGCGGGCGAAATGCGGCAGCCGCGTGCGGGTGATCGCTAAGGTGCCGCCCCAGGCGTAGTCGATCGGCACGTTGTCGAGCTGAGGGAAAACCCGGAGCATGTGGCGGCGGACGAAACCCTTGAGGTCGGCGGGAACGCGCCGGGTATAAGTCTCGCCGCCGCCGAACAGGAGACGATGGTCAGCCGAGAGCCGGAAATAGTCGACCACATGCTTGGTGTCGGCGACTGCAACATCGTCCCGGATCAGTGCCCGGGCGCCGGCCTCGCCGAGTGGCGCGGTCGCGAGCATGAAACTGTTCAGAGGCATGATCCGGCCGGCAATGCCTGGCACGAGCCGGCCGAGATAGCCGTTCATCGCCAGCACCAGATGGCGGGCCCGGATCTCGCCCCTGCGCGTCACCGCAACCGGCTCCCGCCCGTCATCGATCCGGACGACCCGGCTCTGCTCGAAGATCCGGCCGCCCGCCTCGAGCGCCGCGCGCGCCAGGCCCCGCGCATAGTTCAAGGGATGCAGATGGCCGCCGTCGCGATCGAGCAGGCCGCCGGAATAGCGCGAGGTGCCAAGCATCGCCGCCATCTCGGCGCGCGGCACATAGCGCGCGTGCGGGTAGCCATAGCGGGTGTGGAGAAACTCAGCCTCCCGCTGCAGGTCCACGGCATGGGCGGGCTTGTGGGCGGCATCGAGGATGCCGGGTTTCAGGTCGCATGGGATCGCATGCCGCGCGATCCGCTCTTTGACCAGCGCCTTCGCGTCCTCGGCGAGCTGCCAGAGCAGGCGCGCCCGCTCGTCGCCGACCAGCCGCTGGAGCGCCGGCTGAGCGACCCGCTGGCCGGAGCTCAACTGCCCGCCGTTCCGGCCCGAGGCGCCCGCCCCGATCTCGGCCGCCTCCAACAGCACCGCGTCGTAACCGCGCTCGGCCAGATGCAGGAGCGTGGAAAGCCCGGTGTAGCCGCCGCCGATGATCGCGACATCCGCCCTCAGCCTGCCCTCGAGCTGCGGCTGCGCGGGCATCGCATCGGCGGTCGCGAGATAGTACGAAGCGGCATGACCCGGTGGCGACAAGGTCCTCTGTCACGCTGGCGTCGGCGGGCTTCATGGCGCTGCGCGCGACCGCTGTCGAGCGCCAAAAAGCCGCGATGATCCAGCCCCTGGACCTGCTGGCGCGGCTCCTCTACCGCGACGGCCTGATGCTGATCCTGGACAAGCCTGCCGGACTGCCCGTGCACCGCGGGCCCAAAGGCGGCCCGAGCCTGGAGGCTCTGCTGGACGGGCTCCGCTTCGGCCTGCCGCGTCCGCCGGCGCTCGCCCACCGGCTCGATCGGGAGACCTCGGGGTGTCTCGTGCTCGGCCGCCACCGCCAGGCGCTCCAGCGCCTCGGCCGTCTGTTCGCCGCAGGACGGGTCGACAAGATCTACTGGGCGGTCACGGAGGGCGCCCCGCCCGCGGACACAGGCACCATCGAGCTGCCGCTCGGTCGTCGCGCCGGCGATCCGCGCAGCTGGTGGATGGCGGTCGACCCGGCGGCCCGGCCCGCGGTGACGGACTACCGGCTGCTCGGCCGCGCGGGCGAGCTCTGCTGGCTCGAGCTCCGGCCGCGGACCGGCCGCACCCACCAGCTCCGGGTCCACCTTGCAGCACTCGGCTGCCCGATCCTGGGCGATCGAATCTACGGCCGGCACGACCGCATCGACCTGCCGCTGCATCTGCACGCCCGCAGCATCGGCGTGCCCCTCTATCCCAAGCGATCGCCGGTTTGCGTCAGCGCGCCGCCGCCTAACCACATGCTGCCTGCGCTCGAGGACGCGGGTTTTCGGATCGAGGCCGCCTGAGTGCCGATCTTCCCTCACGGGCCGGCCTGCGGCAGTCTGTCCGGATGGCAAGCCCGAAAATCTCGAGGTCAGCCGGCGCGCCGCCTCGCCCGGTTCATCTCGAGGCGCTCGGCGGCGACCTGGTTGATCTGCCGGTGGATCGAGGCATCGGTCGCAAGCAGCGCTCGGAAATCGACCTCGTCGAGGATAAGAAGCTGACAGTAGCCGAGCGCGGTGACGTCCGCCCGGCGCTCGCGGTCCCCGAGCAGCGCCAGCTCGCCGAAGAAATCGCCGCGGCCGAGCTGGATCTTCTCGCTGCCGACCGCGACCTCGACCGCGCCCGAGGAGATGAAGAACATCACGCTGCCGCGCTCGCCGCGCCGGATCAGGCGCTCGCCCGGGACCGCGAACCGCGGCTTGAGCAACGCGCTGATCTTGTCCAGCTGAGCCGGCTCGAGACCGGCGAACAGCGGAAACTCGCCGACCAGCTCCCGGGTCGCGAGCCCCAGATCCAGACGGGGCCGGGGCGCCGCCGCAGCCTCGCGCGCCTCCACCTCGCGCCGGAGGTCGTTGTACAGCTCCTGACCGATCAGGCCCTCGTCATGCAGCGTGCGGTATTCCGCCGCCTCCATTCGCAGCGCGGTCTGGCGCAGGAAACGGCGCTCCAGAGCGTCGGCATAGGCCGGGTACTGCAGGCGCAGCGCATCGAGCGCCCGGACGGTCGCGCTCAGCCGCTGACCGACGATCTCGCCGAGCAGCTCGCTGACCCGCTGGCCGAACACGAGCGTCATCTTCTGGGCGACGAAGCGCGCGAGCTCCTCGAGTACCATCCGGCCGACCAGCAGCTGCTCGAAGCGGTCGGCAAGGCGCGCGATCAGCGGCCGGTCGATCCGGGCCCGCCGGTGCAGCAGATGGGCGAGCCGGAAGCTCCAGCCGAACGCCAGCTGGCGCCTCGCGGCGCGGACGTAACCGAGCCGGCCCTCGGCGCGCGCGCCGTCGGTGATCCGCTCGACCCCGGCCAGCAGGCGCTCGAGGATCCGGCGCGAGACCGAGCGCTGCCGGAAATGCTCGAGGATCAGCTCGCGTTCCTGATTGGTGACCGCGAACAGGCCGAGCGTGATCCGGTCGCGATCGGCGATCTCAATGTCGAAGGTGTTGCGGTCGGTCGCCTCGGCAATCCGTTCCCGGTACGGCTGGAGCACGTCCGCGGTCGGTCTCGACCCGATCCGATAGCTGGCGGCGGCGGTGCCGATCTCGTCGCGGACCTCGGTCAGCGACAACGCCAGGACCTGCTGGCGCAACGCCTGGTCGATCGGCGACAGGCGATCGAGCTTCAGGATTCGGATCATCGGGCGCAAGGTCGTGCCGTTGACGAGCAGCGTGACCAGCACGAAGCCGGTCGCGACGATCGCGACGAAACGCTGGATGCCAGGGTCGATCATGCGGTTCTCGGTGACCCCGAGCGCCAGCGCCAGCGTCACGGCGCCGCGCAACGCGCCCCACATGATCACGAACTTGTAACGGTGGCCCACGCGCTGGGCGAGCTGCGCGGCGCTGAGCAGCGGCAGGAGCCCGAACAGCACCAGTGCGCGAGCGCCGAGGGCTGCCACCGCGACGATCGCGATCAGGAGCGCATCGTAGCCGTCGAAGCCGATCATCAGCCGCGGCACCAGCATCGAGGCGAGCACGAACACCAGCGACCCGGCCCAGAACGAGAGCTGCTGCCACACGTCCTGCAGGAAGGCCTGGTTCTCCGGCGCCAGCCGGCGACGGCTCTGGGCGTTGACCACGAGGCCGGCCACGACCACTCCGATCACCCCGGAGACGCCGAAGTAGCGCTCGCAGAGCGTATAGACCAGATAGGGCAGCGCGAGGGTGAGCGTCATCTCGGCGAGCCGGGAGTCGCGCAGCCAGGGGACGACGGCCATCAACCCCCGGCCGCCGGCCAGGCCGACCAGCGCGCCGCCGAGGAACGCTTTGGCGAAGATCAGCGTCGCCGCGCCGAGCTCGACCTTCTCCCCGGTCATCAGAAGATCGAGCAGGACCGTGAAGATCGCGATCGCGGTCGCGTCGTTGAGCAGGCTTTCGCCCTCGACCAGCTGGGTCAGGCGCGCGGGCGCCCCGAGATCGCGGAAGATCGCGATCACGGCCGCAGGGTCGGTGGTCGCGACGATCGCGGCGAGCAGCAGGCACCCGACCAGTGGCACCTCGGAAATCGGCCACAGCGCCAGCCCGACCGCGGCGGTGGTCGCCAGCACCGCGATCACCGCCAGCACGAACACCGGTGCCGCGTCGTCGACCAGACGCCGGACGTCGATGGTCAACGCGGCCTCGAACAGCAGCACCGGCAGGAATACGAACAAGAAACCGCTCGAGCTGATCGGGAAGTCCAGAATCAGGGACGCGATCTCATGGAACGCGTTGGTCGAAGCCGTCTGCAGCAGGAAGCCCGCACCGATGCCGATCACCACGCCGACCCCCGCCAGCAGCACCGTGGGCGAGAGGTTGAGGCGGGCGGCGAACGGCTGCAGCAGACCGATCACCACCAGGAGGCCGGCGACGATGAACAGGACGTGGGGCAGGCTGATCAAGCTTGGCGCCTCGGTCCGGGACGGGCGCTTGTAGCATGAGCGCGCCCGCGAGAGCAGCCCTGGTCACCGGCGCGGCGAAGCGGATCGGCCGCGCCCTGGCGCTCGATCTGGCCGCTCAAGGGTTCGACGTTGCGGTCCACTACCGAACCTCGGCGGCCGAAGCGGCGGCGACCGTGAGCGCGATCGAAGCGCTCGGCCGGCGGGCCGTGGCGCTCGTCGCGGATCTCGAGGACGAGCGGGCAACCGCGGCGCTGGTCGGAGCGGCCTCGACCGCGCTCGGGCCGCTGACGCTGCTGGTCAACAATGCCTCAGTATTCGACTACGACCGTCCGGAGACCGCCGATCAGCGCCGCTGGGCGAGGGCCATGGCGGTCAATCTGAGGGCGCCTCTGGTGCTGACCCAGAGCCTGCTCGCGCAACTGCCGGCTGCTATCGACGCCAATGTCGTCAACCTGATCGACGAGCGCGTGCTCAATCTGACCCCGCACTACACTTCCTACACGGTCTCGAAGGCCGGGCTGTGGGCGCTGACCCGGCACCTCGCGAGCGCGCTCGCGCCACGCGTGCGGGTCAATGCAATCGCGCCGGGGCCGGCCCTGCCGGACGCCAAGATGAGCCCCGAGCGTTTCGAGGCGCTCCGCCGGGCGACGCCGCTCGGCCGCGCGCCGGGCCTGGATGAACTGTGCCGGGCGCTCCGGCTGATCCTCGAGGCGCCGGCGATGACCGGCCAGATGATCGCGATCGACGGCGGCCGGCATCTAGGCTGGCTGCTGCCGGGCGAGGACGCCACGCGCTCCTAATGCGCTTCGCCAGGTGCGGCCCGGTCTGTCATCGCGACTAGGCCGTCAACCGGAACGCTTCGTCCGGCACCTTCGGCGCGGCGTTCCCAGGATCGCCAGTGAACCCGGCCACGCGCGTGCGGGCGAGGTCATACTAAGGTCCGCATTGCCCAACGGAGCAATCGGGCTAGTTACTCTGGCCAGCGATTTGCTGTCGAGCAGCCAGGGCTGCCTACGACCGCTGACCTCGTCGACGACGATAGTCGGACAGCTGTGGAGATGAAAAGCTACGTATTGCCACCGGCGGCGCTCTCCTGGGTACGTTGGCTGCGCTGGCGCATCTTCTCCCGGCCGCCGGGACAGGTGCGCTTCGGCGATCTACGTCGCCCCAGGCCGCTCGCCCCTGGCTTCGGGATGACCCGGGGCGGGCCGATCGACCGCTACTACATCGAGGGCTTCCTCGCCCGCCACGCTGCCGACATCCGCGGCCGCACTCTCGAGGTCGAAGACAATACCTACACGTTGCGGTTCGGCGGCAGCCGAGTCAGTCATAGCGACGTGCTCCATGTCAAGGCTGGCAATCCGCTCGCCACCATCGTTGCCGATCTGGCGCGCGGAGACAACTTACCATCGGACGCCTTCGACTGCCTGA
>DATAOG010000441.1:0-5576 GCA_036265855.1 Geminicoccaceae bacterium
CAGGCGATGATGATCGGCTATGTCGACGTCTTCTACCTCTGCACGCTGACCTCGATCCTGGCGATGCCGCTGATCATGCTGCTCGGCAAGCCCGCCCGCAAGCGGTGAAGACTCGCATCCCGGCAAGCCGCCGGCACGACCCGTCGCCCATCCCAAGCCCAGGCCGAACGACGTTCCCGCGCTCCGCGCCGGCAGGGAGTCCCACGGTCGCATGGACCCGCCGTGCCAAGGGTTTTAACGGGCACGCGTTAACCGCCGGTTAACGAGGGAGCCGGAAGGCTGGTTGACGAAGGAGCCGGAACGGCCGGCAAAGCAAAGGAGCCGGCGCGCGGCGCCGCCGGGTCTCAGCCGGCCTTGCCGGCCTGCCAAGCGTCCAGGATCCGGCGGGCACCGTTGGTCGCCGGGTCCATCTCCTGGTCGTGATTGGCGCGTTTGGCGGTCAGCTCGATCACATAGCCGTTCGGGTCGCGGAAGTAGATCGAATCGATGAAGCCGTGGTCCGAGATGCCGCGCGTCTCGATGCCGGCGGCCTTGCCCTTGGCGAACATCCGGTGCAGGTCGCCCTCCGCGACCTCGAGCGCGATGTGCAGGTCGAAATCGTGCTGCGGCTTGAACTCGAACGGCCGGTCGGGCGCCTCGAAGAACGCGAGATAGGAGCCGTCGTCGAGCGCGTAGAACGTGTGCAGCGTGTCGGTCGCCCGCCCGCTCTTGGTCGCCTTGATCTCGAGCGCGCCGGCCAGCGGCAGGCCCAGGAAGTCCTCGTAGAACCTGCGGGTCTCCTCGGAGTCCCGGCAGCGGTAGGCGTTGTGGTGCAGCCCTTTGATCATGCTCGCCTCTCCTCGCCCGACCTCGGCCGGGCCGCTCAGAGCCGGACGAACGGCTGGCCCTTGACCGCCTCGGCGAAGCCGTAGAGGGCCTCGTTGATCCGCGGCCAGCTCGGCAGCTTCTTCATGTTGCCGAGCCAGCGTTGCACGTTCGGATACTTCGAAAAGTCGCAGCCGATCACCTCGCCGAGCGTCAGAAGGCTGATCCCGAAGTAATCGGCGATCGTGATCTGGTCGCCGCACAGATATTTCTTGTCCGGGCCGAGCCAATAGTCGTTCAAGACCTTGAGCCAGCCTTCGGCGCGCTCCTTGCCCCAGGCGACCGTGGCTTTCTGGACGTCCTCGCTCGGCCGGCGATGATGCGGAAACAGCTGCGGGTAAATCCAGCCGTAACCATAGTCACGATAAAAGTTGGTGTTGAACCAGTCCATGATCTCGTTGACCTTGGCCCGCTGCTTCAGGTCCTTGGGATAGACCGGCAGGTCGAACTTGTCCGCGAGATATTTGAGGATCGCCGAGCTCTCGGTGAGGCGAAAGTCGCCATCCTCGAGCACCGGCACGAGGCGATTGGGATTGATCGCGACGAACGGCGGCTGGTAGTGCTCGCCCGCCATCAGATCGACCATCTGCTCGTCGACATCGAGGCCGTGCTCGGCGATCATCAGACGCACCGGCCGGCTGGTCATCGACACCGGATGCATGTACAGCTTCATGGCCCTGGTCTCTGCTCCGCGAGGTCGTGGGATCGTCAGTGGCAGGGGAAGCCCTGGGAATGGCGCGTATCGTGGGCGGCGTTGTGCAACAGCGGCGCGCTCGCGAAGCCGGCCGCGTAGAGGATCACCACGCCAAGGAGGATCGCGGCCAGCGCCGCCGGCCAGGTCCGGACCTGCACTAGCGGCCGGCTGACCGCGACCGGCGGCTGGATCGTCTCGACACTTATCGGCATGGCTCGGCTCCCTGACCCCGTGCGGCAACCGCGTTCAGTGGTGATGCGGCCGGTCGAGCACGATCGGCTCGCCGAAGCCGCGGTGATGGTCGGCCGCGGCCCATTGCGCCCGCCGGCCCGCGAGCTCCTCGGCCGAGCTCAGGCCCTTGGCCGCGACCAGCTTCTCGAGCGCGGCGACCCAATGGCGATAGTAGCTGGTGCCCTGGTCGGCCTCGCCCCGCGCCCGGGCGCCGGCAATCTCGGCGCTCAGATGCCGGACCCACTCGGACCAGGTGAAGTGCCCGCGGTCGTAGAGCTCGAGCACCATCGCGAACGCCTGGGCCTCCCAGGGCTCGCGGAACACCGGGCCGTCGCCGTCCTGCGGGATCGGCGGCATGTCGGGATGGCGGGGCGGCACCCGGTGGCTGGTGGTGGTCCGGCGGCGGGCCATCGCGAGCGCGCGCCGGCTCAGGCGCGCTCCAGGTAGTCGTCCCAGAGGTCGAGGTAGAGGCAATCTTTGGCCGGCGCCTCGGCGCCCCAGAGCTCCCGGGCCGCGAACTTCACGCTGTAGACGTGCTGCGGCTTATGGCCCTCGCCGTGGGCACTGGTGTCCGGATACACGAACACGCCGTGGTCCTGCTCGACCACGCCCCGCTTGCCGCGCACGTAGCGGGGCAGGCGCGTGTGCCGGGTCGGGTTGACGTTGCGCACGACGATCCGTTCGCCGGCTTTGAACTTGGCCGGCACCTCGGCCGCGACCCGGCAGGAGCCGCCGGTCGCCACCAGGCCCGGCACCATGTCCCGGGTCAGCGTAGGCATCAGGCCGCCTCCTTCGCGAGCTTGGCCCGCCGCGCCTCGAGCTCGGCGCGGGTCAGCGCGCCATTCTCGGCCAGCAGCGTCTCGAGCGCGGTCAGCCAATGCTCGTAGTAGCTCGATTCCAGGTAATGCGCCGGATCCATGCGCTCGATCGCGTGCCGGAACTCGTCGACGTTGAACTGACCGCCGGCGAAGGTCGCGATCATGACGCCGAACACCCGCCGCTCCCAGTCCTCGTGGAAGACCGGCTCGTCGGCCTCGGGACGGATCGGCCCCATGCCGTGCATGCCGCCGAGATCGTGGATGCCGTTCATGGCTCTCTCCAGCGCACGGCCGGTCAGGCGCCGGGCGAGCGCGGCTGGCCGACACCGATCATCGAATCGCGGGTCACGAGCTCGGCGAGCTCGTCCTCGGACATGCCCTCGGTGCCGGCCGGCCGCTTCGGCAGCACCAGATAGCGCAGCTCGGCGTTGCTGTCCCAGACCCGGACCTCGGTCGCGGCCGGCAGGTCGACGCCGAACTCCTCGAGCACGCCCCGCGGGTCGCTGACCGCGCGGGCGCGATAGGGCGCCGATTTGTACCAGACCGGCGGCAGCCCGAGGGTCGGCCAGGGATAGCAGGAGCAGAGCGTGCACACGACCAGGTTGTGGACCTTCTCGGTGTTCTCGACGACCACCATGTCCTCGCCCTGGACCCCGGAGAAGCCGAGCTCGGCGATCGCCTCGGTGCCCCGGCTCAGCAGCCGCTCCTTGTAGCGGGGATCGACCCAGGCCCGCGCGACCACCCTGGCGCCGTTGCGCGGACCGATCTTGTGCTCGTAGGTGTCGATGATCTCGTCGACCGCAGCCGGGTCGATCAGACCCTTCTCGGTCAGCAGCGATTCGAGCGCCTTGACCCGCAGCTCGACCTCGCTGAGCGGGCGGTTGTGACGATGACTGGCCATGGGCGCGCCCCCCTGTTTCAGCACCCGGCAGCGAGTCTAACGCACCCGCTCGGGCTTGGCCATAGCCCGCGATCGCGGATGCCGACGAAGCTCAGCCGGTCTCCGGCGGCACCGGTCGCGGCCGGCCGTGCGCGTCGATCGCGACCAGCGTGAAGCGGCCTTCGGTGACCTTGACCTCGGCGCCCTCCCGCAGCCGGAGCACGAAGGTGTCGACCTGGACGGTGAGCGAGCTCCGCCCGATCCGGACCACCCTCGCATAGCAGCTGACCAGGTCGCCGACGTAGACCGGCCTGTGGAACGACATCGCGTCCAGCGCCGCGGTCGCGACCCGGCCTTTGGCCCGCTGGGCCGCGACGAGCCCGGCCGCGAGGTCCATCTGGGCCAGCACCCAGCCGCCGAAGATGTCGCCGGACGGGTTGGTGTCGGCCGGCATCGCGAGGGTGCGTACCGCGGGCTCGCCCCGCTCAGGCCGGGTGTGGTCGACGACGTTCTGCGCCATGCGGATTTCCTTGCCACTGATCTGCCGCCCTCATTCTGGGCGCGCGGCCCGGGCGGCGTCGAGGGATCGGATCGCAAGAACCGAGCTTTCCCGCCGGGACGAGCTCTCAACTTACGGATTTATTCGGAACTCCTGCCGCGCGCCGGCGTTAGCCGGACGACGACCCGCGGTCGCGCCCCGCTCGGGCGGTGGAGGAGGGGGCATATGGAGAAGAGGGAGGCGCCGCTCGCGGGCCTTCGGATCCTGGTCGCCGAGGACAATGTCTTTGCGGCAATGGATGTCGAACGCGTCCTCGAGGACTGCGGGTGCGAGACCGTCGGGCCGGCCGCCACGGTCGGACAGGCGCTCCGGCTGGCCCGCAACGAGCGGCTCGATGGCGCCCTGCTCGACGTCAACCTCCGCGACGAGGTGGTCTTCCCGGTCGCCGACGAGCTGGTCCGCCGCCGGGTGCGTGTGATCTTCATCACCGGCTACCAGAACGGTTACCCGTTCCCGCGCCATTTCGACGGCTTCGCGCGCCTGCTCAAGCCGTACCCCGAGCACCAGCTGAAGCGCCTGATGACAACGACCTTCGGGCGGGCTTAGGCGGTCCGCGCCCGGTCCACGCCGCGGCGCTCCGGGGCGCCACGAAAGTTGTCCGCGCTGTAGGGCAGCCGCAGCTCGCAGGTGAAGCCTTCCGGGGTGAAGTCGCACGTGACCTCGCCGTCCAGCTCGTAGCTCGTGACGCGCTCGATCAGGCGGAGGCCGAAGCCGTGGCTGGCCGGAGCCTCGGCCGCGGGCCCGCCGTGCTCTCGCCAGACCAGGCGCACGACCGTCCCGTCTTGGCTGCCGGTCAGGTCCCAGTCGATTGCGATCGCGCCTTCGGACGTCGACAGAGCGCCGTGCTTGGCGGCATTGGTGGCGAGCTCGTGGGCCAGCAGGCTCAATGCCAGCGCGGCGCCGGGCTTGAGCTCGACCTCGGGCCCCTGCAGCCGGACCCGTCCGCCCGCCTCGCCATAGGCGCGCAGCGGCCCAAGGACCACGGCGCGCAGGTCCAGGCTCTGCCAGTTGCGCGCGGTCAGCAGCGCGTGGGCTGCGCCCAACGCCTGCAGGCGACCGCTGAAATCCTGGTAGAACGCATCGAGCGACTTCGCGTTACGGATGGTCTGGGCCGCGATGCTTTGCACCGTCGCCAGCGTGTTCTTGACCCGATGGCTGAGCTCCGACACCAGGAGCTGCTGATGCTGCTCCCAGTGCTTGCGCTCGGTGATGTCCTCGATCGCGAGCAGGATCATCTGCATCTCGTCGAGGCGCCGGCCGTTGAGCAGCATGACCCGCCGGCCGAGACCATCGACCTCGTGCTCGACCTCGAAATGCTCGAAGATGTTGTTGTGGGGCAGGACCTCCCCGAGCAGCTCGCGCAGCTTGGGGATGTTCCACTGCCCGTTGCCGAGGTCGTAGACCAGCCGACCGTCCGTCTCATTGGACGTGACCTTGAAGGTTTCGTAGAAGGGGCGTTGGCGGATCTGACCCGGAGGTCCGGGCTGAGCACGAGCAGGGGCGCCCGCACGGTCTCGTAGATCGCCTGCA
>DATAOG010000442.1:0-3385 GCA_036265855.1 Geminicoccaceae bacterium
AGGCGCGGGATGGTCAGATCGTCGAGGACCGCGCCGAGAGCGCAGGGTGCGAACAGATCGACCGGCTGGTCGTAAATCACCTCGGGCTCGACCGGCACCGCCCCGAGCTCGCCGGCCGCCCGGGCGACGCGCGCCCGATCGAGATCGGCCACGATCAGCTCGGCACCGGCGTCCCGCAGAAAGCCGGCGAGCGGCCGGCCGACGTTGCCGAGGCCCTGGATCGCGACCCGAAGGCCATCGAGCCGATCGCTGCCGGTGATCTCGCGCACCGCCGCCCGGATCGCCATCGTGACGCCATAGGCCGTGACCGCGAGCGGCGCCCTCGCCGCCTCGGTCGCGGCGGCGGTGTGGCTCGTGACCTCGCGCATCACGACGAGGTCGTCGAGCGTCGTGCCGATGTCGTCGGCCACGATGTAGCGGCCGCGAAGGCTCTCGACGGCGCGGCCCATCGCCCGCAGCAGCGCCGCAGTCTTGGCGCGCTTGGGCTCGCCGATGATCACCGACTTGCCGCCGCCATAGGGCAATCCGCAGATCGCCGCCTTGTAGGTCATTCCGCGCGCCAGGCGCAGCGCATCGGTCAGCGCCTCGGTGCCGCTCCGATACGGCCACATCCGGCAGCCGCCGAAGGCCGGGCCGAGCGCGGTCGAGTGCAGGGCGATGATCGCCCGCAGCCCGGCTGCCGGATCGCATGCGAACACCACCTGCTCGTGATCGTCGAAATCGGGATGGTCGAACATGGCCGCGGCTCCGGCTGACTTTTGCGCTGTCGACTGTCGGCCCGGCCCTGTCAAGAATTGGTTGCTGCTGAAAGCGGCCCGAGCGATCTCGACCGGACGCCCCGATCATGCCACCATCCGCGCGGCCCCCTGCTGGTCGGGGCAGGCAAATGCGCGCTTCGCACGCGAAGGAGGAAACCTCATGGGCATCATCTGGACTCTGATCATCGGTCTGCTCGCCGGCATCGTCGCCAAGCTCTTGATGCCGGGGCGCGACCCCGGCGGCTTCATCATCACGATGCTCTTGGGCGTCGCGGGCGCCTTCGTCGCCACCTATCTCGGCCAGGCGGTCGGCTGGTATCAGGCAAACCAGGGGGCGGGATTCATCGGCGCCGTGGTCGGGGCGATCATCCTCCTGGTCATTTATCGGATGGTGAAGCGCTGACCCGGGTCTGTGCGAGGCGGCACCGCCGTAGCGGGGCGGGTGGAGCGGCAGGAGGTCAGGTGTAACGGCCCGTTAACCTTTGCGGTCCTAGAACGCGGCGCGCGCACCCGGTGCGCCTGGATCTCGGCATCCAGCATACCTCCGAGTGGGAAGAGCACGCGTTATGATCGCCATCGCTTTGCCGCGCCGGTCGTTGGCGCTGAGCCTCGCCGTAGTGATGTTCGCCCTCGCCGGGCCGATCGACGCCGCGCGCGCGGCTCTCGTGACCACAGAGCAGGCGATTGCGCCCGCTGCCCAGGTCGATGCGCGCGCACGGGTCGCGGCCTTCCTGGCGCGTGGCGACGTGCGCCAGCAGATGGTCGCGCTGGGCGTCGACCCGGCCGAGGCCGTCCGTCGGGTCGCCAGCCTGTCCGACGCGGAGGTCCAGAAAGTCGCCGGGCAGCTCGACCGCCTGCCGGCCGGTCAGGGGGTGGTTGCCGTGGTGATCGGCGCCGCGCTCCTGATCTTCCTGGTGCTGCTGATCACGGATTTGCTCGGCCTGACCCACGTGTTCCCGTTCGTCAACCACCATTAGCCGATGCTTTGGCCGCGTCTGGGCGTGATGGCGGCAGCCGCGGCCGGCCTCGCCGCCTGCGCGACCCCGGCTGCGGTCGAGCGCGCCGAGCTCCGCCCGGGCCTGCCGGATCGGGCCGAGGTCGCGGGCGTGCCGTTCGAGCCGCAGGAGGAGCTCTGGTGCGGGCCGGCGGCGCTCGCGATGGTGCTCAGCTGGTCGGGCCCGCGGATCACGCAGGCGGAGCTGGCGCCGGCGGTCTACACGTCCGGGCGCGCGGGCAGCCTCCAGTCGGACCTGGTGGCGGCCGCCCGCCGCCATGAGCGGCTCGCGATCCCGGTCGCCGACCTCGATGGTCTGATGACCGAGCTGGCGGCGGGCCACCCGGTTCTGGTGCTGCAGAACCTCGGCCTCGAATGGTGGCCGATCTGGCACTATGCGGTCGCGGTCGGCTACGACCGGGCGGCGGACGAGCTCGTGCTCCGCTCCGGCGCCGAGGCGCGGCAGCCGGTGCCGCTCGCAACGTTCGAGCGCACCTGGGCGCGGGCCGGACATTGGGGACTCGTGGTCCTGCCGCCGGACTTTCTGCCCGCCGGCACCGACCCGGCGCCGACCGTACGCGCCGCGGCCGCGCTCGAGCGGATCGGCCGCCTGGCGGCCGCCGGAACCGCCTACGACACGATCCTTAAGCGCTGGCCTGACGATCGCGACGCGCTGCTCGGGCGCGGCAACGTGCGCTACGCCGGAGGCGACCTCGACGGCGCCGAGCGTGCCTTCCGGCAGGCCACGTCGAGCGACCCCGGCAGTGGGGCGGCCTGGAACAATCTGGCCCAGGTCCTGCTCGAGCGCGGCCGGCCCGAGCCGGCGCTCGACGCCGCCCGACGGGCGGTGGAGCTGGGAGGCCCGCTGGAGCCGACCTACCGGACGACGCTCAGGCAGATCGAGGACGCGCTGCCGGACTCGCGGCGCTCGCGACCGCTCAAGGCGATCGGCACACCGCGTCGGGCCGCCGGCCAGCACATCGTCCTCCGCTGACCGCCGGCCGGTCGGCACGATTGCCTGCGCGACCGCCTGGCCCCCGCACAGTGGCGCTGCAGCTCAATTCGCCCGGCTCCTGACCATTGAGCCAGTGTGCACTGGAGCAGACGAAAGTTCATCCGTTCAAGGCGAAGCAGGCCACGGTTTCCGGGTTCCGACCGTACCAAGTCGCCGAGGGGGTGAAATCATCTGAACGCCTCTGTGCACTAGCCGGGCGCTGCCCGTATGTGGCTTCCGGTCTGCCCCGGCCCCCAGGGCCGGTCTCGAGGGGCTGTTCAATGCCCGCAGCCCCCGGCAGGATGCGGTGCGCGCACGGCGCTACTCGCCCCGGGAGGTGGCACTTGGCCCTGATGTTTCTCAGCCCGGACGATCCGGCGGAGGCGTGGCGACGGGAGCTCCGGGCTCGGATGCCCGAGCTCGAGGTCCGGATCTGGCCCGAGGTCGGCGATCCGGCCGCGATCGACCTCGCGCTGGTCTGGCGGCCGCCGCCGGGCGAGCTCGCGCGTTACCTTAACCTCAAGGCGATCCTGTCGCTCGCCGCCGGCATCGAGTGGCTGATCGGCGACCCGACCGTGCCGGACGTGCCGATCGCGCGCATGGTCGATCCGTCGCTGACCCGCACGATGAGCGAATACG
>DATAOG010000443.1:0-3606 GCA_036265855.1 Geminicoccaceae bacterium
CCGAGCAGGCGTCGGGCTACGTCAAGTCGCTGGCCGCGGGCTCGAGCAACGAGGAGGCCGCCTACCTGTTCATGCAATGGGCGACCAGCCCGGCGGTCTCGCTCGCGCGGGTGACGGCGCCGTTCGCGCTCCGCGACCCCTACCGGATGTCGCACTTCACCTCGCCGCTCTACCGGGCACTCTGGCCGAACGCCAAGGACTATCTGATCAACCTCAGCAACTCGGCCAACGGCGCCGTGCTCGACATGATCATGCCGGGCTGGCAGGACTACGCGCTCTCGATCGACCGCATGTGCACCGCGGTCTGGGCGGGCCAGGACCCGAAGGCGGCGCTGCAGGCGGCGTCCGCGGAGTGGGACGCGACCACCCAGAAGCTCGGCGTCGACAGCCAGCGCGAGGCCTACCAGCAGTTCCTGAAGCTGCCGGGCTCCTATGCCGACCACACGATCGAGACCATGGGTCTCGCCGTGCACGTCACCTGACCGTTCGCGCTCCCCGCTCGATGCGCGCCGAGCGCGGCGCCGCCCGGGATGACATGGGCAATCGCTCGCCGCCCGGGATGACATGACATCGCTCGTCGCCCCGGATCGATCGATCAGCGGCGCGGACGCCCGCGCGACCTTCGATCTTGTCCCGCGAGTTCCTGATCCCGCCTCTCCACGGCAGGAATGAGCGGAGCAGCGTTGACTCGAGGTCAATCTCCTGGCGTTTCACTTTCGCCTTGCCATGGTCCATGAGATCCTGGGATTCTGCGCCGTCCAGCCTGGTGGCGGGCGGGCGGATTCCCAGGATCGCATGGACCATCGGGCAGGCACGAATAAGCGCCGCTGGTTAACGGACGGTTATGGACTGGCCGATCGCGACGGCTCATCGAGAGAGATGCCGGGTCCGGCATCCATGGAGCGATTCCGGCTCGTGAAGACGATGGCGGCTGCAAGGCAGATATCGGCACCGGGAGATATCTCCCGTGTGACGACGCCAGCGGCCGGCGCCCGCGGGCGAGCACCGGCCCAACGGCGGGCTTGGACGTGCCGTTCGCCGATCGGAGCCACGCGCACCCGAGGCGCCGGCGACGAGCCGGTCGGGGGACAGGCGGACGGAGCACCAGGGCGGCGCTGGATGGAACGGCGACGGGGAGCGGGATGGCGGACGGCGTGGGCGTGAACGGGGTCGCGATCCGGCGGACGGCGGAGCCGGCCGCGCGCGCCGTGGGGACCGACCGGCAGGTCGCCTGGCTGCTGGTCCTGCCGGCGGCGCTCCTGATCCTGGCGCTCTCGATCTATCCCTTGATCTATTCGGTCTGGGTCGCGTTCGTGAACTACGATTTCCAGATCCCGGGCCACGCCTTCGTCGGTCTGCAGAATTTCAGCGAGATCGTGAACGATCCGATCGCGCGGCGGTCGCTCGTCAACACCGCGATCCTGTCGGCCGCCTGCGTCGCGGTCGAGTTCGCGCTCGGTCTGCTCCTGGCGCTCGCGATGCTCGAGCGCTTCCGCGGCCGCGGCCTCATCATGCCGGTCCTGATCGTGCCGCTGTTCATCAGCCCGGTGATCGTCGGCCAGTTCTGGTCGTTGATCCTGCAGCCGCCGTTCGGCCCGACCAACTATCTCCTGGGCCTGCTGCTCGGCCGCCCGGTCGAGATCAGCTGGCTGACCCAGACGCCCTGGAACTTCATCGCGATCGTGACCGCCGACGTCTGGCAGTGGACGCCGTTCATGTTCGTGATCCTGCTCGCGGGGCTCTCCGCGATCGCGCCCGAGATGTTCGAGGCGGCCGAGCTCGATGGCGCCAGCCGCTCGCAGACCTTCTGGTACGTCACCCTGCCGCAGCTGAAGCCCTTGATCCTGCTCGCGCTCACCTTCCGCCTGCTGGATGCGGTCAAGCTGTTCGACGTGATCTACGTGATGACCGGCGGCGGCCCCGGCGCCAGCACCTACACCGCGTCCTTCTACCTCTACCAGATCGGGTTCCAGCAGTTCCATCTGTCCAAGGCGACCGCCGGCAGCTGGATCTTCCTGCTGCTTTCGGCGATCCTGATCATGGCGCTGGTCCGCCGCCTGCTGCGCCCGGAGACCCGCTGATGGCAACCGCGGCTCCAGGCCCCAGGCGCGGCGCGAGGAGAATTTCGCCCTTCGAGATCCTGCGCTTTGCCTTCATCGCCCTGTTCGTGCTGTTCGTGCTGGCGCCGCTCTACTGGGTCGCGGTGACCTCGATCAAGCCGGTCAGCGACTACCTGACGACCCCGCCGGTGTGGTTCCCCGCCGAGCCGACCTTCGTCCACTACACCGCGGCGCTGTTCGCCTATCGCGGGCTCGAGGGCCTGACCAACAGCTTCGTGATCGCGACCGCGACCACCGCGCTCTCGGCGCTGCTCGGCACGCTGATGGGCTACAGCCTCGCCCGCTTCGACACCGGCGGCCCGCACCTCTCGTTCTGGGTGCTCTCGCAGCGCTTCCTGCCGCCGATCGCGATCGTGCTGCCGGTCTTTCTCCTCTACCGCGGCATCGGCCTCTACGATTCGCGGATCGGCCTGATCCTGATCTACACCGTGATCACGCTGCCGCTCTCGGTCTGGATGATGTACGCCTACTTCCGCCAGCTGCCCAAGGAGATGGAGGAGGCAGCACTGGTCGACGGCTGCTCGCGCTTCGGCGCCTTCTGGCGGATCGCGCTGCCGCTGGCCGTGCCCGGGATCATCGTGGCCGCGGTCTTCGCCTTCATCTTCGTTTGGACCGAGTTCTTCTTCGCGCTCAACCTGACCAGCCGCCACGCCTTCACGCTGCCGACGATCTTCCGCGCCTTTCTGGGGTTCCAGGGCGCCCAGTACGGGGAGGCGAGCGCGCTCGCGGTCACGTCGCTCGTTCCCTCGATCATCCTCGGCATGCTGGTCCAGCGCCACCTGGTCCGCGGCCTGACGCTCGGCGCCGTGCAGGGCTGAGCGCTGCCTGCCCGCAAAAGCGCAGGCGCAGCGCGAGCGCGGCGCCAAGCGTGGTCAGCGCGATCAGGATCGAGAGCACGAGTGCCCCCGCCTCGCCCAGGCGCTCGATCACGAGCGCGAAGCCCAAGGGCGCGATCGCGGACAAGAGAAAGCTCGGGACCAGCAGCCGGCCGACCAGCGTGCCGTAGGTGCGGTGGTCGAACAGCACCAAGGGCAGCGTGCCGCGGGTGATCGTCAGGATGCCGTTGCCGGCGCCGTAGATCAGCGCGAACGCGATCGCGGCCGCGAGCAGCCGGCCGCTGAACAGGCCGGCCGCGAAGCAGACCGGGAGCGCCAGCGCCGCCAGCAGGTTCAGGGTCAACGGATCCAGCCGGCCGCCGAACAGGACCTCGCAGAGCCTGGCCGAGGACTGGCCGATGCCGCGGAGCGTCGCGACCCAGACCGCGACCGAGGCGGCGAGCCCGAGGCCGCCCAGGATGCCGATCATGTGCGCCGACATGCCCGAGTTGAGCACGTTCGTCAGCGTCACGATCAGCGCGTACAGGCTGCCCGCGAGCAGGCGATCAGGCCGGCTCTGGGCGAGGTGCGGCCGCTCGGGCGCGCCGCCGCCCGACCGGTCCCCGTAGCGCCCGGCCGGGATCGCGAGGTGCAGCGGCACTGTCAGGAGC
>DATAOG010000444.1:0-11060 GCA_036265855.1 Geminicoccaceae bacterium
CGCGCCCGAGATGGCGTATTTCGAATGCCTGCACGAGGTCAAGCTGATCGTCGACCTGATCTACGAGGGCGGGCTCGCCAACATGCGCTACTCGGTCTCCAACACCGCCGAGTTCGGCGACTACACGCGCGGGCCCAGGGTCATCGACGAACACGTGCGCGCCGAGCTGAAGCGCATCCTCGCCGACATCCAGAGCGGCGCCTTCGCGAGGGAGTGGGTGCTCGAGAACAAGGCCGGCCAGGTCGGCTTCAAGGCATTGCGGGCCAAGCACGCGGCCCATGGCAGCGAAGCCGTCGGCAGGCAGCTGCGCGGCATGATGCCCTGGATCACGGCCAAGCGGCTGGTCGACACCACGAAAAACTAGGACGCACGAACTTGGCTCGAAACGACAACAAGCCCCCGGGCGGCCGGCCGCGGCCCGGTCCGGGGCGCAAGCCCGCGGTACCGGCCAAGCCGCCGGCCGCGCCCACGATCGAGCAGCCGACCATGCGCCGGCGGCTCGCGTTGCTCGGCGTCCATCTGCCGGAGGTCAAGCCGCCGGCCTTCCAATACGTGCCGGTGGTGGTGTACGGCGGGATCGCCTACGTCAGCGGCCAGCTGCCCTGGCAGGACAGCGAGCTCGGACCGCTCGGCAAGCTCGGCCGCGAGGTCTCGGTCGAGCAGGCGCAGGATTCGGCGCGCCGCTGCACGCTCCAGGCGCTCGCCTGGCTGAACCAGACGCTGACCGGCGGGCTCGACGAGGTCGAGCGGGCGCTGCGCGTGACCGGCTACGTCGCTTCGAGCCCTGGCTTCGATCAGCAGCCGAGCGTGATCGACGCCGCCTCCGAGCTCCTGGTCAGAGTCTTCGGTCACGCCGGCCAGCACGCGCGCTCCGCGATCGGGGTCGCCGAGCTGCCGCGCAACGCGCCGGTCGAGATCGAGTTCACCTTCGCGCTCAAGCGCCGCCCGAGCCCCGCGCTCCGCCACCGCCGCCCCGGCTTCCCGGTGGTTGAAATGCGCTGAACGGCTTCAGTGAGAAACGCCGAGTTCCTGCGGACCTCGGGTCAAATCCGGGAAGTCAACGGTAGATGTCCAGGAGAATCCTGCCCTGAGTTCAGGGCCGCGGTGCCTCTCTGCTGGGGCTCAAGGACGAGCATCGGCCGACGGCCTCGTATCCGCCGCCGGCCCGAACTTCCGGATCACACCGATCGCGGCGACGACTATTCGACCTTGGTGATCGACCTCGCGTTGTTGACTCCCCCTGACGTGCTCTTCTGATACATGATCGTCACCTTGTCGCCTTCCTTGAGGTCCTTGAGCTGCGCGCCGACGGTGTTGTTGGGAGCCGCGGTGAACACCGTGTCGCCGACCATGAAGGTGTTTTTGGTGGCGTTGATGTTCTTGACATACCCGGTGATCTGGTCGGCATGTGCGAGCGTCGCGCCGAGGATCAGGGCGACCGCCGCTGCCAGCCCGAGCAGACGTTGCATCCTTGTGTCCTCCTGAAGTGATTGCAGGTTAACCGGGATTCTAATCTAGGCCAAGCGCAGAGCAAGGGTCAAGCTTTGCCGGTAACCATCGACATCGAGACCGGTGCCACCATCGCCATGAACGTGGACCGCGAGACCGGGCTCGTGACCGTCCAGCTCGCGGCGCGGCCCTCCGTGAAAATGGCGGCAGTACCAAAGGTAGCGCTGAAGTTGAGCCTGCATTTGGTGAGTCGGTTCGATGAACTGTGCCACGATCGCCTTTGACACGCCTCAGTGCCGGTCCCGGTTGCGCCGGATCAAGATCAATTGATCCCGTAACAACTTGTGGGATCGATGCGATATCGCGACCGCCCCGAGATGGCTGCCCGTCTAGGCCACGATCGGCAGCACGCGGATCTCATAGGCGTGACTGATGGCCCGACCGAGGACCGGGTCCTCGAGCGTCATCTCGAAGCGGGATGCGGGGCGGATGCCGCCGATCGCGGCGATTGCGCCCATGAACATGACCGTGCCCGGCGGCAGCGGCGCATCGGCGGCCATCCCCCGCTCCTGGACGTAGGCGGCGATCAGCTCCTCCGGGCAGCGCACCGCGGCGAGGGCGCTCTGCATGTAGAGCCGGCGGTGGCCGGCCTCGATGATCTGCGCGCGCAGCGTCAGCTGGTCCCAGTGCGGCAGCACCTCTTCGAAGCGCCAGAGCTCGGCCGCGACCGGCTTGCGGCAGAGCTGCTTGGAGATCGCGACGCCCTCTGCCTCCATCGCCCGGTCCGTGTGGTCCGAGCCGAGGCCGACCCAGAGCCCGTCGGCGAGCGCGATCAGCACCGCCTCGACCTCGCCCGAGGTCTGCTCGCCCAGGACCGCGATCGCCGTCGCCGGCCCGGCCAGCAGCGCCGGGTCGAGCCGGTAGAACAGCGGCACCCGGGAGGGCGCCGGCACGCCGAGCGCTGCGAGCTCGGCCATGTGATGCTCGACCGCGGCAGGGTCCCGCCCGGTCCAGCCGGCCATGATCAGATCCTCCGCCTCGAACGCGATCCGATCGCGGCCGCGGGCGCTCTGACGCTCGAATACGGGCATGACCAGGTTCTTCGCGGCTGCCTTCCGCGCGTTACATTAGCCGCGGCGCTGACGGGATTGAAGGGGATCGGACTTTACAAAGGCCGGTGGATCGTCTTGTATTATCCCTTGGTGGGTGATCGCCGGGTTGGGCCGGTGACCCTTTGAGCGAACCTGAACGGGGACGTGGGACGACGCTGATGCTGGGCCGCGACGGAACGATCTCTTGCGGTCGCGGCGGCCGTGCCCACGGGGGTCTCCTTCCGGCGGAGCTTCGACTTAGCTGCCCCTGAGCCGCTGCCGATCCGCGCGCGTTCAGGGGACAGTGCAACAGCGAAGCGTTCACCATCCGCCAGAAGGGAATCGGGCCATGTCGGCCGAACCAGTGAATCAGACCGCCCCGGAAAACCGCATCATCATCTTCGACACGACGTTGCGCGACGGCGAGCAGTCGCCGGGCGCCTCGATGACCGTCCCCGAGAAGATCCGGATCGCCCAGGTCCTCGAGGAGATGGGCGTCGATATCATCGAGGCCGGGTTCGCGATCGCCTCGCCCGGCGACTTCCAGGCGGTCAGCGAGGTCGCCAAAAAGGTCAAGAACAGCGTCGTCTGCTCGCTCGCGCGCGCCCATCGGGCCGATATCGAGCGCGCCGCCGAGGCGCTCGAGGCGGCGGCGCAGAAGCGGATCCATACCTTCATCGCGACCAGCCCGCTGCACATGCGCGTCAAGCTGCAGATGACGCCCGAGCAGGTGCACGAGGCCGTGATCGAAAGCGTGAGCCTCGCCCGGCGCTTGTGCGACGACGTCGAGTGGTCGTGCGAGGACGGGTCGCGCTCCGAGCACGATTTCCTGTGTCAATGCATCGAGAGCGCGATCGCCGCCGGCGCGCGCACGATCAACATCCCGGACACGGTCGGCTACGCCTATCCGGAGGAGTTCGCCGACCTGATCCGGATGATCAGGAACCGGGTGCCAAACATCGACCAGGCCGTGATTTCGGTCCACTGCCACAACGATCTCGGCCTCGCGGTCGCCAACTCCCTGCGCGCGATCGAAGCCGGCGCCCGCCAGGTCGAGTGCACGATCAACGGCATCGGCGAGCGCGCGGGCAATGCCGCGATGGAGGAGATCGTGATGGCGGTGCGCACGCGCCACGATCTTTTGCCCTATCGCTCCCGGATCGTCACCCAGCACATCATCCGGGCCTCGCGCCTGGTCAGCGCGGTCACCGGGTTCGCGGTCCAGAACAACAAGGCGATCGTCGGCGCCAATGCGTTCGCCCATGAAGCCGGCATCCATCAGGACGGCATGCTGAAGGATGCCGGCACCTACGAGATCATGCGGCCCGAGGACGTGGGCTTGGTCCGTTCGAACCTGGTCATGGGCAAGCATTCCGGCCGGCACGCTTTTCGCAAAAAGCTGGCCGAGCTCGGCTACGAGCTCGGCGACAACGCTCTGGCGGAGGCCTTCGCCCGCTTCAAGGCGCTGGCCGACAAGAAGAAGGAGATCTTCGACGAGGATCTGATCGCGCTGGTCGACGACGAGATCCAGACCATCGATCAGCGGATCAAGGTGCTCGATCTCGACGTCCGTTGCGGTGCGCGGCCGAAATCGCTGGCGCGCGTCGTGCTCGAGATCGATGGCGCCGAGAAGCCCGCTGAGGCCGAGGGCAGCGGCCCGGTCGACGCTACCTTCAACGCGATCCAAAAGCTCGTGCCGCACGCGGCGACCCTGTCGCTGTTCCAGATCCACGCCGTGACCGAGGGCACCGACGCCCAGGCCGAGGTCACGGTCCGGCTCGAGGAGAACGGGAAAACCGTCAACGGCCAGGCTGCCGAGACCGACACGATTCTCGCTTCCGCGCGCGCTTATGTGACCGCGTTAAACAAGCTTTTAGTGAAAAGGGAAAGAACAGCACCTGCTGCCCTGTCCGCGTGACCGCCGAGGCTTGGGTCCGCCCGGGCCGAGGTGGTCGGGTTGGGGAGCGGCCGACCGGTGATGGCCGATAGGGCCGGCCGGCGCGGCCGCTTCCGCGCGTCTGGGCCCGGATCCTCAGTCAGGGAACGCATCCCATGTTCTCGAGATTGCTTGGCCTGTTGTCGGCCGATATGGCGATCGACCTCGGCACGGCCAACACGCTGGTCTACGTCAAGGGCAAGGGCATCGTGCTCAACGAGCCCTCGGTGGTCGCGATCACTAACAATCGCGGGCGCAAGCAGGTGCTGGCGGTCGGCGAGGAGGCCAAGCAGATGGTCGGCCGCACCCCCGGCAACATCGAGGCGATCCGGCCGCTGCGCGACGGCGTGATCGCCGATTTCGACGTCGCCGAGGAGATGATCAAGCACTTCATCCGCAAGGTGCACAACCGGCGCGGGTTCGCGAGCCCACGCGTGATCATCTGCGTGCCGTCAGGATCGACCGCCGTGGAACGGCGCGCGATCCAGGAATCCGCCGAGAGCGCCGGCGCCAGGCGGGTGTTTTTGATCGAGGAGCCGATGGCGGCGGCGATCGGCGCCGGCCTGCCGGTCACCGAGCCCACCGGCTCGATGGTGGTCGACATCGGCGGCGGCACCACCGAGGTCGCGGTCCTGTCGCTCGGCGGTATCGTCTATGCCCGCTCGATCCGGGTCGGCGGCAACAAGATGGACGAGGCGATCATCAGCTACGTGCGCCGCAACCACAATCTGCTGATCGGGGAATCGACCGCCGAGCGGATCAAGAAGGAGATCGGCTCGGCCTGCCTGCCCGAGGACGGCAACGGCCGGGTGCTCGAGATCAAGGGCCGCGACCTGATGAACGGCGTGCCCAAGGAGATCGTGATCAGCCAGCGCCAGATCGCCGAATCCCTGGCCGAGCCGGTGAGCGCGATCATCGAGGCGGTCAAGGTCGCGCTCGAGCACACCGCGCCCGAGCTTTCGGCCGACATCGTGGACAAGGGCATCGTGCTCACCGGCGGCGGCTCGCTGCTCGGCAACCTCGATTTCGTGCTCCGTCACGCCACGGGCCTGCCGGTCAGCCTCGCCGACGAGCCGCTGACCTGCGTCGCGCTCGGCACCGGCCGCTGCCTCGAGGAAATGAAGACGTTGCGTCACGTCCTGCACACGGCGTATTGAGGTACAGCCCAGAGGCCGCTCCTTGGCTTCGGTCCTGGTAGGTCCGCGCCGGCTGCACAGATCATGGCGTAGGCATTGGGGCCGCCCTTTCTCGTCCGCGCCCGGCCGATCGTGACGGAGGCTGCGCGTGAGGCTTGAGCATCGCTCGCTGTCACGGCTGGCGCTGCCGCTCAAGGCGCTGATTGATCGCTTCGCCTTCGGCACGCTGATCGTGGCCTCGATCGTCCTGCTGGTCGTCAGCAAGGCGGACGTCCGACTGCTCGAGGCGGTCGACAGCGGCATCAGCGATCTGCTCGTGCCCACGCTCGAGGTCGCGACCAGACCGGTCGAGGCCGCGCGCGGGCTCGCCCGGCAGGTCGCGGAGCTGGTGGCGCTCCGGGCCGAGAACGCGCAGCTGCGCGCGCAGAACGAGCGTCTGCTCGAATGGCAGGTCGCGGCGCGCCAGCTCGCGGTCGAGAACGCGAGCCTGCGCCAGCTGCTGCACGGCGTTGCCGAGGATCGCAATCCGACCGCGGTCACCGCCCGGGTGGTGGCCGATGCCGGCGGGCCGTTCGTGCAGACCGTCCTGGTCAACGCCGGCGCCGAGCAGGGGGTCGTCAAGGGCATGGCCGCGGTCAACGAGCGCGGCCTGGCCGGACGCGTGATCGAGGTCGGGCGCCGGAGCGCCCGGATCCTGCTGCTGACCGATTTCAATTCGCGCGTCCCGGTGATGGTCGAGCCGTCGCGCGATCAGGCCATTCTGGCGGGCGACAACAGCCGCGAGCCGGTCCTGGTATTTCTGCCGCTCAATCCGCGGCTGTCGGTGGGTGATCGCATCGTCACCTCGGGCCGCGGCGGCGTCCTGCCGCCCGGCCTGGAGGTCGGGGTGGTCAGCGCGATCGACGAGCACAAGGTCACGGTCCGGCCGCTGGTCGACTGGGACCGGCTCGCCTATCTGCGTCTGCTGGGCTACGCGCCGGTTCTGCCCCCAGAGCAGCTCGAGGAACCGCCGCCGGCGGCCCTTCCGCCGCCAGCGGGGTCTGCGGGCGCAGTCGGTGGCGCACCCGCCGGCGAGCCGGGCCGCCCGCCCGCCGACCGTCCGGCGGGCGCGCCCGCCAAGCCGGAACCGGCGGCGGAGATGCCATGGTGACCTGGCCGCGGCTGCGCCAGCTCGACGCGCAGCTGCGGACGCTGGTGCCGTTCACGACCGCGATGATCGCGGTGCTGATCGACGTCGCGCCTCTGATCGGAGCGGGAGCGAGCGGCCTGCCCTCGTTCTCGACGCTCTGCGTGGTCTATTTCTGGAGCCTGCATCGGCCCGATCTGTTCCCGCCGACCGCAGCCTTCCTGATCGGCCTCATTTACGACGGCCTGGCCGGCCTGCCGCTCGGCCTGACCTCGCTCGCGCTGTTGCTGGTCCGCAATCTGATGAGCGTGCAGCAGCGGTTCTTCGTCACCCGCTCGTTCCTGGTCGTGTGGAGCTGCTTTGTGCTCCTGGCGCCGCCGGTCGAGGCGGCCCGCTGGCTGTTGTCCAGCCTGTGGTGGGGGCACCTGTTCGCGTTCCGGCCGATGCTGCTGGAGCTGCTGGTCAGCTTGGCCCTCTATCCGGGGGTCAGCTGGTTGCTGAGCCGAATGCACAACCAGATTCCGAGGCTGATCCATGCATCGTGAGGCGGACCGGCTGCGCACCTTCTCGCGCCGCGCGTTGCTTCTCGGCGCCGGCCAGCTCGGACTGTTCGGCGCGATCGCCGGCCGGCTGTACTACCTGCAGGTGGTGACCGCCGACCAGTATGCGCTGCTCGCCGACGAGAACCGGATCAACCATCGCCTGCTGGCGCCGGCGCGCGGCCGGATCTTCGATCGGCACGGCGTGCCGCTGGCGCGCAACAGCCCGACCTATCGCGTCCTGGTCACGCGCGAGCAGACGGCCAGCCTGCAGGCCACGCTCGGCGCGCTCGCCCGCCTGATCCCGGTCCCGGACCAGCGGGTCGAGGAGGTGATCGCCGAAGCCGCCCGGCACCGCGGCTTCGTTCCGATCACGGTCCGGGAGGATCTGACCTGGAACGAGCTGGCGCGGGTCGAGCTCAATACCCCCGACCTGCCGGGGGTGAGCCTGGATGCCGGCCTGCTGCGCGAGTACCCGGTCGGGCCGATCATGGCCCACGTTCTGGGCTACGTCGGGCCGGTCGCCGAGACCGAGCTGAACGGCGACCCGCTGCTCGAGCTGCCCGAGTTCCGGACCGGCAAGAGCGGCATCGAGAAGGTCTATGACCAGGCCTTGCGCGGCCGCGCCGGCATCAGCCGGTTCGAGGTCAACGCGCTCGGCCGCGAGATCAAGGAGCTGTATCGCCAGGACGGCGAGCCCGGGCGCGACCTGACGCTGACCGTCGACCTCGATCTGCAACGCTACGTCCACGAACGTCTGAGCAGCGAGCAGAGCGCAGCCGTCGTGGTCCTCGACGTGAATACCGGCGACGTGCTGGCGCTCGCCTCGGTGCCGACCTTCGATCCGCGCGCCTTCATCGACGGCCTGAGCCGCGACACCTGGCGCGAGCTCACCAGCAACGCCAACGTGCCGCTGGTCAACAAGGCGATCGGCGGCCAGTATCCGCCGGGCTCGACCTTCAAGCTGATCGTAGCGCTGGCCTCGCTCGAGGCGGGCGCCACCGGGCCCGACTACGAGGTCTTTTGCCCGGGCTTCCTCCAGCTCGGCGATCACCAGTTCCACTGCTGGAAGCGCTGGGGCCACGGCCGGCTGAAGCTGGTCGACGCGATCGCGCAGTCCTGCGACCTCTACTTCTATGATCTCGCCCGCCGCCTCGGCGTCGACGCAATCGCGGCCATGGCGCGCCGGTTCGGGCTCGGCCAGACGCTCGGGATCGATCTGCCGGGCGAGCGTCCCGGTCTCGTGCCGGATCGGGCCTGGAAGCGGGCGACCCGCGGCCTGCCCTGGCAGCTCGGCGAGACGCTGATCGCCGGCATCGGCCAGGGCTACATGCAGGCGACGCCGCTGCAGCTCGCGGTGATGGCCGCGCGGATCGCCAATGGCGGCCAGGAAGTCTGGCCGCGCCTGGTGCGTCGCGAACCGGGCACGGATGGCGCCCCGCCGGCCGCGCCGCCGCGTCTGCTGGGCGTATCCGAGCGGTCGTTCCGGCTGGTCCGGCAGGGCATGTACGAAGTCGTCAACGGCGCGCGCGGCACCGCGCGCCAGGCAAGCCTGAACGATCCGCAGGTCGCGCTGGCCGGCAAGACCGGAACCTCGCAGGTCCGCCGGATCAGCCGCGCCGAGCGCGCGACGACCGTGCGCAAGAACGAGGACAAGCCCTGGGAGGAGCGCGATCACGCACTGTTCGTCGCGTTCGCGCCCTATCAGGCGCCGCGCTACGCGCTCGCGGTGGTCGTCGAGCATGGCGGCAGCGGCGCCGGGGCGGCCTCGCCGATCGCGCGCGACATCATGGCCAAGGCGCTCGAGCTCGATCGGACCCGGGCGAGCCCGACCGTGAGCGCCGGCCCGAGCGGGGCACCGGCATGACGATCACGACGGTCGCCGCGCGCTTCCGGTCGATCGAGCTGTCGCTGCTCGAGAAGCTGAGGCTCCTGAACTGGCCGTTCGTGACGGTCGTGGCGCTGATCGCGCTGGTCGGCTACGGCATGCTGTACTCGGCGGCCGGCGGCTCACATGAGCCCTGGGCCTGGCGCCACAGCGTGCGCTTCGCGGTCGGCCTGGTCCTGATGGTGGCGATCGCGCTGACCGACGTCCGGGTCTGGTTCCGCTGGGCTTACGCGATCTACGGCATGGCGCTGCTCGGCCTGATCGCGGTCGACATCGCCGGCCAGATCAGCATGGGCGCGCAGCGCTGGATCAACCTCGGCCTGTTCCAGCTGCAGCCCTCGGAAGTCATGAAGCTCGCGCTGGTGCTGGCGCTCGCGCGCTATTTCCACAGCGCCTATCTCGACGATGTCGCGCGCCCGGCGCAGCTGATCGTGCCGCTCGCGATCGTGCTGCTGCCGACCGCGCTCGTCCTCAAGCAGCCGGATCTCGGCACCTCGGTGATGCTGCTCGCGGGCGGCGGCGCGCTGATGTTCCTGGCCGGCGTCCGCTGGTGGAAGTTCGCGCTCGTGATCGGCAGCGCGCTCGGCGCGCTGCCGGTCCTGTGGCACCAGCTGCACGACTACCAGAAGCAGCGGGTGCTGACCTTCCTCGATCCCGAGCGCGACCCGCTCGGCGCCGGCTACCACATCATCCAGTCCAAGATCGCGCTCGGCTCGGGCGGGGTCTGGGGCAAGGGCATCCTCAAGGGCACCCAGAGCCAGTTGAGCTTCTTGCCCGAGAAGCAGACCGACTTCGTGTTCACGATGCTGGCCGAGGAGGCGGGCCTGATCGGCGCGCTCGGGCTGCTCCTGTTGTTCCTGGTGCTGACGGCCTACGGCCTCGTGTTCGCGCTGCGCGCGCGCAACCAGTTCGGCCGGCTGCTCGCGATGGGCATCACGATCACCTTCTCGCTCTACGTCGTGATCAACATCGCGATGGTCACCGGCCTGATCCCGGTGGTCGGCGTGCCGCTGCCGCTGATCTCCTACGGCGGCACCGCAATGATGACCGTCCTGATCGGCTTCGGCCTGATGCTGAGCGTCGACATCCACCGCGAGATCGCGATCCCCCGCTTCCCGGTCGACCTCGATCGCTGAGCGTCTCGAACGCCGTGTCCCTTGCTGGAGTGCCAAATTGCGCGCCCGGTCCCGATGGCATGCTATGGTGACTGGCAGCGGTCGCGCAGCGGCTGATGGGAGCCTTGCCGTCAGCGACGAACGGAGGAGCCCGCAAAGATGGCACTTCGCTTTGGTAAGCTCGAGGACGCTCCGATCGCTGCCGGTGCGCCCGTCCAAAAGGCGGCCGAGGCGGCGGAGGAGGTGGCCGACGTCGTCGAGCTGCTGCACCGCATGGAGCGCCGTCTGGTGCGCGTCGAGGTCCTGATCAGCTCCACGCTGGGCGGCGTTGGCCTGGTCGCCGCCGGCGTCCTCGCAACCCTGCTCAAGGTCTATCTCGGCTGATGCCGGGAGCGCAGCGGGCGGCCGAGTTACCTCAACCGCGCCTCGCGGAAGAGCGGGCGGGCGAAGCTAAAGACCGGCACATCGAGGTTATTGCGCATCGCCCAGACGATGATCTGGTGGTGCAGCGGGATATAGACGATGTCCGTTCAAGACGATCTTCCAGACGTCCTCGATCGTCGCATCGCGACCGTAGGTAATCATTTCGCTACCGACTTTTTCGATCAGCGCATCGGCTCTCGGATTGCTGTAGCCAGCAATGTTCTGGTGACCACCAGTCCGGTAGACGCTGTCAAAAATAATCTGCGAGTCGATCGTACCCCAATTATCCAGCCAGAAGTCGGTGTCGCGGTTGTTGGTCTTGGCCCAGGTAACTGCCTTCGGCATGGGGTTGGCGGT